>JAJZID010000338.1 GCA_021810705.1 Actinomycetes bacterium | reverse complement strand
CTGCTCGGACGGCGCGAGATCGCGCCGCTGCTGACGCTCGACACCGAGAGCCCCGCGTCCGTGGTCTCCTGCGTCCACCGCGCGCGCGAGCGCGCCCGCACCCTGCGTGACGTGGTCTCCACGGAGATGTGGGAGGCACTCAACTCCTTCCACCTCTCGCTCGGGCGCTACGACCTGGAGGCGGCGCTCGCCACCGGCCCCTACTCCGTCTACCAGGAGGTCAAGGAGCGCTGCGCGCTCTTCTGGGGCCTGCTTGACCGCACGATGCTGCGCGACGAGGCACGCTGGTTTCTGGACGCCGGCGGCCGCATCGAGGAGGCCGACATGGTGCTGCGCATGCTCCGGGTCGCGATTCCCGCCGAGCCGGCGAGCGGTGAGCCCGAGGCGGCCCATGAGGCCGAGGCGCTCGCGCTGCTGCAGGCGGTCGGCGGCTTTCAGGCCTTCCGCCGCCAGCTGCGCCGCGCCCCGACGCTCGACCGCGTGGGGCGCTTTCTGCTCTACGACGGTCAGTATCCGGGCTCGGTCAGGGCATCGCTCGAGGAGCTGCGCGAGGCGCTCGAGAGCGCGGACCCGGCGCCCCGTCAGGCTCCGCCGGTCCTGCGGCTCGGCCGGCTGATCGCGGAGCTCGAGATGGCGCAGCGCATGGCCACCGGCACCGAACCGCTGGTCGCCGGCCTGCGCCGTGTGCAGGAGGAGCTCGAGCTGGTCGATCGCGAGGTTGACGAGCGCTACTTCGCGGTGGCCGCCGCGGCCACCCTGCACTTCGAGCGCTGAACGCTGCTGCGCATGACCGAGACGGCCGATAGAACTGACGTGATGCAGTTCACGATCCGGTACCTGAGCCGGTACCGCTACGAGGCCGACGTCGTCGACAACATCAACGCGCTGCGCGTGCGCCCGGCGTCCACCGAAACCCAGGGCGTTGACGACTTCACGCTGCGCCTGACGCCCGATGCCCGCCAGTACCGGCACGAGGACTACTTCGGCACCGAGGTCATCGAGTTCGAGGTCACGCGCCCGCACCGCGAGCTGGTGATCGACGCGCTCGCGCACGTGCACACGCAGGCGCCCGCCGAGCCGACGGGCGCCTGCTGGCAAGGGCTGGCGGACAGCGCCTATCGCGACAGCGGCAGCGAGTTTGTGATGCAGACCGACGAGGCTCCGGGCCACCCGCTGCTCGCGGAGCTGGAGCACGAGCTGGCCGAGGCGAGCAGTCCGCTTGAGGCGGTGCTGCTGGTCTCCGAGCTGATCCCTGGGCGGCTCGAATACCGCAAGGGAGCCACGTATGTGGACTCGCCGCTCGCGCACGTGCTCGACATCGGCGCAGGTGTCTGTCAGGACTTTGTCCACCTGGGGCTGCACCTGCTGCGCCGGCGCGGGATCGCGGCACGTTACGTTTCGGGCTACCTGTACACGCGCGGCCCGGAGGCCGATGCCGGTGAGCAGGACGCGGCGGAGCAGCCTTCGGTCGAGGTGGACACGCACGCCTGGATCGAGGCGCTGGTGCCCCAGGACCAAGAGCGGCCGCGGTGGATCGGGATCGACCCGACCAACCGTGGGCTGGCCGGCGAGCGTCACGTGAAGATCGGCCACGGCCGCCACTACGCCGATGTGCCGCCGATCAAGGGCGTCTACCGTGGCCTGGCAAGCTCGACGCTCGAGGCCAGCGTGACGATGACGCGGATCTGAGCCGCGCTTCCCTCACACCTGGCCGAGCAGGCATCGGATCAGCTGCTTGTGAGCAACTCCACGGCGCCGCCCTGGCCCAGGGCGGCGATCCCGCTGTCGAATGTCACAAGACGGATCCCGTGACGGCGCGCCAACGCGAGCAGGTGTGCATCGGTCACCTGCCGATACCCGTGAACCACCGGCACGTCGGGATCGCACTCGGACACCTCGTCGCTCAGGAAGCTGTGGCCCTCAGTGGCATGAAGCGCGACAAGGACCGCGCGCGCTGCTGCGACACCGATCGGACTTGGCAGCACCTTCGGGTTCGAGGAGACGCGCACGAAGCCGCTCTCGGTGACCGGGCAGGTCGCCCACCCTGCACGGCCGCTCGAGCGCATCCATGAGCGCACCGCCGCGTGGTGCACATGCGAGTCCCAGGCCAGCGCGACGAGCGCGTTGACGTCGAGCAGGCCCACGCCGACGTCAGTCCTCGTCGAGGGCGCGTCGCACGATCTCGGGCGTGATCGGCGGCGTCCCCGCCGGGACCCGGATCACGGGTAACCCCTCATCGGATTCGACCGCGGCGGGCGTCAGCCCCCGCCGCGCCAACCTCGAGATCACCTTACCGAGCGACCGCTTCTCGATCGCAGCCAGCTCGCGCGCTGCCGTGACCACGTCGTCGTCGATGTCCAGCGTGGTTCTCATCGGTTTGATGCTATTGCATCAAGTCATCAAATCTGCCGGCACCAGACCGGCGCGCCCTCACGGTCTCGACGGCATTTGCGCAGCTTCAGAGCGGGAAGCTCGTGCCGGTGAGCTCCTCGCTGACCTGCCACAGGCGCCGTGCGACCGCGTCGTCCTGGGCGCGGGCGCTGCGCCCGACCAGCACCG
>JAJZID010000337.1 GCA_021810705.1 Actinomycetes bacterium | reverse complement strand
CTCGCTGAGCGTGTTGCCGTAGCGGTCGGCGGTGTCAAGGAACGTGACGCCGAGCGCGATGGCGCGCTCCAGCACCGCGCGCGTGCCGGCGAGGTCCAGGCGATTGCCGAACTGGTTGGCGCCCAGGCCGATCACCGAAACGGGGATGGTGCTGTGCCCCAGCGGGCGTGTGGGGATGGTCGTCATGCCCATGATGGTGGCAGGCCTTCTTCCGGCGCGTAACGGCGCCCGAGGGGGTTTACTTACACGAACCTGACACGACGCCAGCTAGGCTGGGTACAGAAGATAGACGCGGCTAGTATCGTCGCGCTAGAGTCCGACGCGAGCCCGCTGACGCGGTTCCTCCTCAGTCGGGCGACCGTAATAGATGCTGTGATCCCGACTCGCTACCAACCTTCCATGGAAAACCTCGCGGAGTTCATCCGTGAGCACCCCTGGTGGCAGTGGCTGACGCGCACGCCCTTCTCAGCCAAGATGACCAAGTACGCGCTGAGCTCGGTGATCGCGTTCATGCTCTCGAACGTCGCCTTCGCCTTCAGCTACTGGCTCGGCCTGGGCACCACGGCCTGCTCGGTGATCGCCTTCGTCTCCGCGGCGATCCCCAACTGGATCATGAACCGCCGCTGGGCGTGGCAGCAGACCGGCCGGGCGCCTGTCAAGCAGATCGTCGCCTACGCCGCGGTCTCGGCGATCGTGCTGGTCGTCACCTCCTGGGCCACGGGGCTGGCCAACCACGAGGTTCACGTCTACAACATCCCCAACCACACAGGGCTGCGGTTGCTGATCGTGACCGGATCGTTTGTCCTGATCACGGTCGTGCTGTTCTTCGTGAAGTTCGCGATCTACGAGTTTCTGATCTTCCCCGGTCGCCGCGAGGCCCGGCGGGCGCTGGCTGGGCTCGATGCCCAGCGTGGCGCGCTTGCGACTGAGCCGCAGGTCGAGCGCGAGCCCGCGCTCTCGACGAGTATCTCAGCCTAGGCGGCCCCGCTCTACGCGCCGCGTCGTCGACGCTTCAGCTCGCGCCAGTAGGTCGTCAGAATCGCCCGCGCGAAGCGCAGCCCGTAGAGGAGGTTCGGCCCCTTCTTGGTGAGCGTCGCACCGTCCGGGCGGTCGCGCATGGTGGTCGGCACCTCCATGATGCGGAAGTCGTTCATGGCGGTGGCGATCAGCAGCTCCGAGGTCTGGTACTGGGTCTGCTCGAGCTTGACGGTCAACGGCACCACGGTGCGGAAGGCGCGGATCCCGGATGCCGGGTCGGTGATGCGCTGGCGCAAGAGCAGCGTGATCAGAGCGCCGAAGAAGATGACGCCGGCGTGGCGCACCGGGTCGGTCGTGAGCTCAGTCCCCAAACGCCTTGAGCCGTTGACGAAGTCCGCGTGGCCATCCAGGATCGGCTGGAGCACGCGGTCAAGCTCGCTCTCGTTGTACTGCCCGTCCGCATCCGTGGTGGCGATCACGGTCGCACCGCGCTTGTAGGCCAGCCAGTACCCCAGCATGAAGATCAGCCCCTGGCCGCGGTTGACGGGCACGGCGCAGACCAGCGCACCGGCGTCCGCGGCCTCCTGGGCTGTGCGGTCGCTGGAGCCGTCGTCGACGACGATCACCTCGACGGCCCTGCCGCCGATCTCGCGCGGAATGCCACCCACGACGGCGGCGACGGTGGGCTCCTCGTTGAAGGCCGGGATCACGACCGCGATCGGCGCGCCCTCACCGGCCGGGTGGGCGCTGAAGAACGCGCGCACGGCGTCTCGCTCCTCCGCCGGGCGGGCGAGGATCTCCTGCTCGAGCGTGGCCGCGCCCGCATCCTGGGCGGTCACTGGCACCCCTCGTCGCTAACCGTCTGATGACTGCGGTCCATCAAGTCTCCTTTTGCGTTTCAGCCGGCCTGTGGCAACGGCCAGCGGGCCCTCCAAGGCGCAGCAAAGTGCGCGCTCGGGCGCCGCACCGACGGCCGATGGTAGCGAGCGCACGCCGCGACCGGCGCTCCGACCTACCCGCACCGACTATTGCATGCACACTCGTTTGGTGCATGCAAGTTCGGCTTCGGACGGCTAAGCTGCGCTCCTGGAGACGAGTCGACCCGGGAGGAATGCGATGGGGAGTTTGCGCGAGAGCCTGGCTGCGCCGGAGGCGTTTGTGATCGCCGCGGAGCTGGTGACGAGCCGTGGCGTGCTCGAGCAGCGTGACGGCCAGCAGGTCTGGGACCTGGCCCAGCAGCTCGCCGAGTGCCCCCAGGTGGACGTGGTGTCTTTGACCGACAACCCGGGCGGCAATCCGATGATCGCGCCGGACATGCTGGCCAACCGGATGCGCGAGCTGGGCCAGGAGGTGATCCTGCACTTCGCGTGCAAGGACATGAACCGCAACGGTATCGAGTCGCGCGCCTGGAAGGCGGCCTCGGCGGGCCTGAACAACATCCTGGCGCTGACCGGCGACTATCCGGTGGCGGGCCAGTCGGGCACGGCGGCACCGGTGTTCGACATCGACTCGGTCGGGTTGTTGCAGCTGCTCAGCGACATGAACGCCGGTGTCGAGGAGGCGCGCGCGCCGGACGGCCGCCTGGCG
>JAJZID010000336.1 GCA_021810705.1 Actinomycetes bacterium | reverse complement strand
GTGATGGCTTGGCGAGATTGCGCGGCAGAAAGCCGATGCAGGCGCCGGCGGTCGCCAGGCAGATGGTCGCGGGGCCACGCTGGTTTGAGAGCAGCGCGATGCCGGCCGCGCCGATCGCCGAGGCCGCGGCGGTCGTCGCGGCGGCGCCATCCATGTTGTCCATCAGGTTGAAGGCGTTCATCACGCCGAGCACCCAGAGCACGGTCAGCAGGTCGTTGGCCGGGGCGAAGTGAAAGACCTGCCAGCCGAGGCCGGCGACGATCAACGCCACCCCCACCAGCACCTCCACACCAACGCGCAGGAGGATTGGCAGGCCAATGCGGTCGTCGATCGTGCCCATCGCCCAGACCGGTATCGCGCAGAGCACGATCGGGGCCCAGTGGCTGTGCAGGCCACCCACAGCCAGGCCGGCCAGCAGGCCGGCGATGATCGCCGTGCCACCCAGGTACGGTGTCGGGGCGCCGTGGCCCTTGTAGCCGGCCGGTCGGTCAAAGAACGAGGTTCTGACCGCCAGCCTGATCACAAGCGGCGTGAGCAGGTATGTGACGAGCGCCGCCACCGCCCCTGCCACAACGGCGTGCATCTCAGCTCACGCTCCCGCCGCTGGCTCCAGCGCCGCCGCCTCAGCGAGGCGCGCCCGTTCGTGGGCGATCACATCGTCGATCGCATCGTCAATGGAGAACTGCGCCTCCCAGCCGGTCAGCTCCCGCAGCGCGGTGGTGTCGGGCACCCGCGTGCCTAGCTCCTCAAAGCCAGACGGGTACGCCTCCTCGTAAGGCACCAGCATGATCCCGCTGTCACTGCCGGAACGGACGATCACACGCCGGGCGAGCTCATAGATCGAGATCAGATTCGGTGTGCCGATGTTGTAGGTGTGACCGCAGGCACCGTCGGCGTCGCTCAGGGCCAGCAGCGCCGCGACCGTGTCGCGCACGTGCGTGAAGCAGCGTGTCTGCTTGCCGTCGCCATAGACGGTGAGGTTCTCCCCCGCGAGCGCCTGGCGCACAAAACGCGGAAGCACCATGCCGTAGGTTCCGGTCTGGCGCGGCCCGACGCAGTTGAACAGCCGGACGATTGTGGCGTCCACACCGCGCTGGCGGCTGTAGCCGTGGATCAGCGCCTCACCGAAGCTCTTGGCGATCGCGTAGGTCCAGCGTCCCTTGGACGGCGACCCGAAGATCAGATCGTCATCCTCCGCGAGCAGCCGGTGCGACTGTTTGCCGTAGACCTCTGAGGTGGAGCTGAACAGCACGCGCACACCGTTGCGTGTGGCGGCGTGCATGACCACGTTGGAGGAGCGGACGCTTCGCATCAGCGTGTCGAGCGGTTCGTTTACGATCATCTGCACGCCCACGGCCGAGGCCAGGTGGATGCACCGGTCAGCATCGCGCATCAGCTCGTCGACCTTGGCAGCGTCCGTGGCGGACCCGCGCACGAAGCGCACACGCTCACCGTCAACCAGGTGCTCGACGTTCTCAAACGACCCGGTCGAGAGATCGTCAAGGATCGTGATCGTCGCGGGCTGGTCACGTTGGATGAGCGCCTCGGTGAGATGCGAGCCGATGAACCCGGCGCCGCCGGTGATCAGGTAGCGCTGCTCGCGCTGTTGGCCCGACACCTCAGCTTGGGGGTGAACGAGCTTCAGGCGGCCGTTGCGGGCGGGCGCCGGCAGGAGGCCACGGTCTTGGCCCAGGTAGTGAGCAACGGTCCGCCGAATGCCCTCCTCGAGGCCCACCGACGGCTCGTAGCCGAGGTCGGCGCGGGCGGCGCTGATGTCAGCCAGCGAATGGCGCACGTCACCGATCCGGTCGGGGCCGTGCGTTGGCTGTACCTCCGCACCGATAGCTTCGCGCAGCCGCGCAGCGATCTCATTCAGCGTGATGCCGGCGCCGCAGGCGATGTTGTAGACACGCCCGCCGATCCCATCGGCGTTGAGCGCGGCCATGTTGGCGGCGACCACGTTGTCCACATAGGTGAAGTCGCGCGACTGCTCACCGTCTCCGAAGATCACCGGCGCCTCGCCAAGCCGGAAGGCACGGATGAACTTCGGGATGACAGCCGCATACTCGGAGTTCGGGTCCTGGCGCGGACCGAACACGTTGAAATAACGCAGTGCAACCGTCTCAAGGCCGTACACCTCGTAGAAACTACGCCCGTAGCTCTCTGCGGCCAGCTTCGAAACCGCGTAGGGGGAGATCGGCAGCGGCCGCATCTCCTCGCGCTTTGGCAACCCCTGAGCGGCCCCGTAGATCGAGGAGGAGGACGCTGAGACCACGCGCCTGACACCCGCTTCCCTCGCCGAGCGCAGGACGTTCAGAGTGCCCGTGGCGTTGGCCTCGTGGCTCGCGGCCGGGTCTGCGATCGAGCGCGGTACAGACGGCAGCGCAGCCAGATGGATCACCGCGTCACAGCCACTCAGCGGCACGCCCAGCCGCGCGCCGTCGCGGATGTCAAGCTCGTAGAACTCGATGTCCTCCATCACCTCATCCAGGTTCGCCAGGCGACCTGTCGAGAGGTTGTCGATGACCCGAACCTCATGCCCCGCGGCCAGCAGCCCGCGAACGATATGCGAGCCGATGAA
>JAJZID010000335.1 GCA_021810705.1 Actinomycetes bacterium | reverse complement strand
GATAAAGCGCCCAGACGGCCGCACGACGCTGCTGCGTCCGGCGCGCCATCAGGCGCGCGACACGTAGGCACCCGTACGGGTGTCGACGCGCACGACCTCGCCGATGTTGACAAACAGCGGCACCTGGATCTGCGCCCCGGTCTCAAGCGTCGCGGGCTTGGTACCCCCGCCTGAGGCGGTGTTGCCGCGCACCCCGGGCTCGGTCTCTGTCACCTCCAGGTCCACGGCACTGGGCAGCTGCACGTCGGCCGCTTTGCCGTCGATGTAGAGCACCTCGACCTGGTCTGAGTCCTTCATCCAGCGCAGCGGGTCAGCCAGCGTGGTCTCCGGGATCGTCAGCTGCTCGTAGGTCTCGGTGTCCATGAAGTGCGCGTCGCTGCCGTCGCGGTAGAGAAACTGCATGTTGCGCACCTCGGTGCGCACCGGCCTGAACTTCTCTCCCGCGCGGAACGTGCGGTCAATCACGTTGCCGTCGCTGGCGCGGCGCAGCTTGGTGCGCACGAACGCCCCGCCCTTGCCGGGCTTGACGTGCTGGAACTCCATGATTTTGTAGATCGTGCCCTCGACGTCGATGTGAGAGCCGTTGCGAAACTCGTTTGTGCTGATCATGCGAGCGCCGAGTGTAGAGGTAGTCGGCCGTTTGCCCGCCGGCGCCAGCGTCAGTCGACGATCCGCAGGCCCTTCGGGATCTCGGTGAGGATGCGGGGCGCGCCTTCGGTGACGACGACGAGGTCCTCGATGCGGATCCCCAGCTCACCGGGGATGTAGACGCCCGGCTCGACCGTGACAACGCTTGAGGCGCGCAGCGTGTCCTCGGAGCGGGCCGAGAGGCTGGGGGCCTCGTGGATCTCGAGGCCGACGCCGTGGCCCAGCCCGTGGCCGTAGTGGCCCTCGTGGCCGGCACCGTAGATGATGTCGCGCACCGCCCTGTCAATCGCCTTGCAGTCACCGCCGGCCCGAATCTCCTCCAGGCCGACCTGCTGGGCGCCGAGCACCAGCTCATAGGCCTCACGCGCCGCCGGCCCCGGCTCGCCGACCGCGACGGTGCGTGTGCAATCCGAGCAGTAGCCGTGGTATCTGGCCCCCCAGTCGATCACGACCAGCTGGCCGCGCTCGAGCTTCACATCGCGCGGTGTGGCGTGCGGCAGCGCCCCGTGCGGACCACCGGCGATGATCGAGTCGAAGCTCGGTGCCTCCGCGCCGTGCAGGCGCATGTCCTGTTCGAGTGTGAGCGCGAGCTCACGCTCGGTGCGGCCCTCGAGACCGCCGGCGAGCAGCGCCTCAAAAGCCTGATCGGCGATGCGCGTGGCCGCGATTATCAGCTCGATCTCGGCCTCGTCCTTGACGATCCGCATCCGCTCCACAAGCCCCTTGACGGGCACGAGCTCGACCCGCTGCGGATAGTGCTCGCGCAGCCGCTCGAGCATGTCGACGCTCACGTGCTCTGACTCGAATCCGACCCGCAGCGATCCGTCCGGCAGAAGGTCCGCGGCAGCCTTGGCGAGCTCCTGGTTGACCGTCAGGCGCTCGAACTCGGCTGCAACCTCGTGCTCGGCCTGTTCGGTGTAACGGAAATCGGTCAAAAACGCGCGCAGCTCACCGCCGATCAGCGCCAGCCCGTTTGAACCGCTGTAGCCGGTCAGGTAGCGGACGTTCACGAGGTTTGAGACCAGCATCAGGTCCACCCCCACCTGCTCAAGCTCCGCCGCCAGCCGTTGTGCGCGTGTGCTCATCCCACAAGCTCCTTCTTCAGTATTTGCAGTGCTTCCAGGTACCCCTCGGGACCCTTGCCCGACACGGTCGCGACACACAGGTCCGCGATCACCGAGGTTTGGCGCCAGGCCTCGCGCTCCTTGACCGCCGAGAGGTGCACCTCAACGGCCGGCAGCCCCGCGATCTCAAGGGCGTCATGGATCGCGTAGGCGTAGTGCGTCCAGGCCCCCGGGTTGAGGATGATCGCACCCGCCTTGCCGCGCAGCGCGTGCAGGTGCTCAACGAACGCGCCCTCGTGGTTTGTGTGAAAGAAACTCGCGGTGAGCCCGAGCGACCGTGCCCAGGCGTCGATCTGGCGCTCGAGCGCAGGCAGGTCAAGGCGGCCGTAGTGCGCTGGGTCACGGCGGCCGAGCTGGTCGAGGTTGACGCCATGCATGACCTCGATCCGATACCCGGGCACCGCGCTCATCCGACAAGCTCCATGACCGCAGCGCGCAGATCCGCCGGCGCCACCGGCTGGCCGGCGAGCGCCCGGCCCGGCTCAAAGCACAGCGCAAAGGGCACCGGCCCCTCCCCCACCCGCTTCTTGTCGCGCCTGGTCGCGAGCAGCACCTGGTCGACATGCACGTCGGCGGCAAGCGTGACCGGCAGCCCCGCCTGCTCGAGCAGCTCGCGCACCTGCTCGCGCAGCGCGTCAGCACCGGCGAGCCGCAGCTCCGCCAGCAGACCGAGCGCAACCGCCTCACCGTGGCGGTAGCGGGCGTAGCCGGTGACCGTCTCGATCGCGTGCGCGACCGTGTGGCCGACGTTCAACAGCTGCCGCAGGCCGGTGTCGAGCTCGTCCCGGCCGACGATCCGCAGCTTCGTGAGCGTACAGCCG
>JAJZID010000021.1 GCA_021810705.1 Actinomycetes bacterium | reverse complement strand
AGGCGCTGCCCGCGAGCGTGAGAATCAGAGAGGTGGGGCCCCGTGATGGCTTTCAGAACGAGCCCGAGGTGCTGCCCACAGATGTGAAGCTGCGCCTGATCGAGCTGCTCGTGGCAAGCGGGGTGCGCCGCATCGAACTGACCAGCTTCGTGCGGCCGGACGTGATCCCGCAGCTGGCCGACGCGGAGGCGCTGCTCGAGCGCGTGCGGCTGCCGGCGCAGGTCAGCGCCAGCGTGCTGATCCCCAACGAGCGCGGGCTCGAGCGGGCGCTGCGCCACCGTGAGCGCTTCAGCGAGATCAACGGCTTTCTCTCGGCTTCAGAGACCCACAACCAGCACAACGTCGGGCGCTCGATCGAGCAGTCGCTTGAGGGGCTCGAGCGCACCTTCGCGCGCGCCCTCGGCGAGGGGCTGCGCTGCGAGGCGGTGATCTCAACGAGCTTCGGCTGCCCCTACGAGGGTCGCGTAGCGGTGGAGCGCGTCCTCGGGATCGCCCGGCGGCTGGTGGCTGCCGGGGCCGAGGAGGTCGGCTTCGGCGACACCACCGGCATGGCCAACCCCCGACAGGTGCGCGAGTTCTTCAGGCAGGCGCGCGCGGAGCTGCCCGACGGCGTGGAGCTGACCGCGCACTTCCACAACACGCGCGGACAGGGGCTCGCCAACGTGCTGGCGGCGCTCGAGGTGGGCGTCGACTCGTTTGAGTCGAGCTTCGGCGAGCTCGGCGGCTGTCCGGTGCCGGCGGGCGCGACCGGCAACATCGCCAGCGAGGATCTCGTCTCGATGCTCGAGGAGATGGGGATCAGCACCGGGATCGATCTGCCCGCGCTGGTCGCGGCGGCACGCGCGGCGCAAGAGGCGCTTGGGCGCAAGCTCACAAGCCACCTGCTCAGCGCCGGGCCGGTGCGCTGGGGGTAGGGGCGCTAGTGTGGGGGCCCGCGTGAGCACGAGCGACGAGCAAGCCACAGCGTCCGCGGCGGCGCCAGCGGCGGCGCTCGCGGCGGCCAGGGGCCGTGCGCTCGCCGGCGGACCCGAGCGCCACCATGTGAAGGCCGCCGAGCAGGGCAAGTTGCCGGTGCGCGAGCGCGTGGCGTTGCTGCTCGACGAGGACTCCTTCACCGAGGACGGCCTGCTGGCCAAGTGCGAGGCCGACGGCGAGGGCGCCGACGGCGTGATCACCGGTGTCGGCACGCTCGACGGCCGGCCCGTGGCGGTGATCGCCAACGACCCGACCGTCAAGGCCGGCTCGTGGGCGCCCGGCACGGTCGAGAAGATGCTGCGCCTGCAGGAGCGCGCCGCCGCGATCCGCTGCCCGATCGTCTACCTGGTCGACTCCGCCGGCGCCCGCATCAACGAGCAGGTGAGGATGTTCCCCGGCCGGCGCGGCGCCGGGCGCATCTTCTACAACCAGGTGCGCCTCTCGGGCGTGGTCCCGCAGGTCTGCGTGCTGTTTGGGCCGAGCGCCGCCGGCGGCGCCTACATCCCTGCCTTCTGCGACGTGGTGATCATGCGCGACGGAAACGCGTCGATGTATCTCGGATCGCCGCGCATGGCCGAGATGGTGATCGGCGAGCGCGTGACGCTCGAGGAGATGGGCGGCGCGCGCATGCACACGTCTAAGAGCGGCGTCGGCCACGCGCTGGTGGCAAGCGACGCCGAGGGGATCGCCTTTGCGCGTCGCTACCTATCGTTCATGCCAACGCACTTCGAGGCGCCGGTGCCGGCTGCGCCCCCGCTCGCGCCGGCGGCGGCGAGATCACTGGCGGCGCTGATCCCGGAGGATGAGAACAAGCCCTTTGACGTCCACGAGGCGATCGACGCGCTGCTCGATGCTGACTCGTTTCTGGAGATCCACGCCCGTTTTGCCAAGGAGATCGTGGTCGGCTACGGGCGCCTGGACGGGCGCGCGGTGGGGGTGGTCGCAAACCAGCCCAAGGTCAAGGGCGGCGTGCTGTTCACCGACTCCTCCGACAAGGCGGCACGTTTCATCTGGACCTGCAACGCCTACGGCCTGCCGCTCTTGTTTTTGGCCGACGTACCCGGTTTCATGATCGGCACGCAGGTGGAGCGCGAGGGGATCATCCGCCATGGCGCCAAGCTCGTGAGCGCCGTCTCGGAGGCGACCGTGCCGAAGATCTCGGTGATCCTGCGCAAGGCCTACGGCGCCGGCCTCTACGCGATGGCCGGGCCGGCGTTCGAGCCCGACTGCTGCATCGCGCTGCCGGGCGCGCACATCGCGGTCATGGGGCCGAGCGCGGCGATCAACGCGGTGCACTACAACCAGCTTGCGGCGATCGCTGATCAGGGGGAGCGCGAGGCGCGCACGCAGGCGCTGCGCGAGGAGTACGCGCGCGACATTGACATCCTGCACCTGGCCTCGGAGCAGGTGGTGGACGCGGTGGTCGAGCCCGACCAGCTGCGCGGCGAGCTGATCGCCCGCTTCGCGCTCGCCTCCAGCCGGGTGCGCGAGTGGCCCACCAAGCGCAACCCGGTCACGCCCGTCTGATGGGCACCATTGCCCCTGACGCGTTCGAGCGCGAGCTGCTCGAGATCGCAGGCGAGGCGGCGCGCGCCGCGGGCGCGCAGCTGCTCTCCCGCTGGCGCCGGCCGCTACACGTCGAGACCAAGAGCACACCGACCGATCCGGTCACCGACGCCGACCTGGCTGCCGAGCGCGCGATCCGCGCGATGCTGTCCAGCCGCCGCCCCGCGGACGCGATCCTTGGTGAGGAGGGCGGCGAAACCGGCGAGGGCGCGTTGCGCTGGGTGATCGACCCGCTCGACGGGACCGTCAACTTCCTCTACGGCCTGGCGACGTTCGCGGTCAGCATCGCGGTCGAGGATGCGCAGGGTGCGTTGGCGGCGGTGGTCCTCGATCCGGTCGCCGACGAGCTCTTCAGCGCCACCCGCCACGGGCCGGCGCTCTGTAACGGGCAGCCGCTCACCCCGACGCTGTGTGAGACCCTGGCGCGCGCACTGGTCGGGACCGGCTTTGCCTACGACGCGGAGCTCCGAGTTGCGCAGGCGCAGGTCGCTCAGCGTGTGATCCCGGCCGCCCGGGACATCCGTCGCGCCGGCGCGGCCGCGCTTGACCTCTGCGCCTGTGCGGCGGGACGGCTCGACGCCTACTGGGAGCGCGACGTCAACCACTGGGACATCGCCGCCGGGAGTCTGATCTGCGAGCGGGCGGGCCTGAGCGTGCGCACGCTCGAACCGGCGGGAGGGCTGCCCGCCGGTGTGATCGTCGCCGCGCCGGCGCTGATCGACGAGCTCAGTGCGCTCGTCAGCTGAGGCGCGCCCCCTAGACTTGGCCTGCCACGCCGCGGTGGTGGAACGGTAGACACGGCGGACTCAAAATCCGCTGCCCGCAAGGGCGTGAGAGTTCGAATCTCTCCCGCGGTATCCACAGAGCGTTGACAGCCTGGTACGGTTGACGCCTGCAAGCGGGGTCGTTCTCGTGTGCAGGCACTGTAAACCGAATCAGGAGGTGGTGAGCCACCGTCCTACCCGTAGCCGGCTGAAGTACCGGCCGGCAGTCGAAGTCACGTAGACGCCTGTGCGGGCTGGACGCGGTCAACCCTATGCAGTCCATCAAGTTGCGCGCCGTCGTGGGCGCACTCACCCTCGTCATTTGCGCGGGGAACATCGCCGCGGTTGCCTCCGCGGCCACACGACATCACCAACACGCTCACGGCGGTCACAGCCACGGGCATAAGCGTGAACACGCCATGCCCGGGGGCTACGGCGCCTGGTCACGCGTCGCCGACTGTGAGTCCGGCGGCTGGCAGGTGCTCGGCTCTGCTTATCCCGACAGCCTGGGCATCAACCGCGCCAACTGGCTGGCCTTTGGCGGCAAGCCGATGGGGCCTGGGCCAGTTGGTCTGGCCGGACAGGCCGCGGAGATTCGCGTCGCCGATCGCCTGATCGCCCACTACAACGCCGCGATCCCCGACCAGTACGGATGCGGACCGTGGTGAGCAGGCGAGCCTTAGGCCGCGGACATCTCCGGCGTCACGGCCGTCTTGGTTCCCACAGCCCGCCGCAGCTCCACGTGCGGTATCAGCCATGAGGCCACGACCGCGATCAGGCCGATCGGTGCGGCGATGATGAAGACGGTCTGGATCGACTGCGAGTAGGCCACGGCGATGCCGTGATGAACGGCCGGTGGCAGCCTGTCGAGGATCGCGGGCGTGACGCTCGCGCTGGTGAGTCCGCCTGGCAGCCTCATGTGCCCGAGTTGGCGAGCAAGGTTACCGACCAGCACGTTGCTGAAGATCGCCCCGAAGATCGCGGTGCCAAACGACCCGCCGATTGACCTGAAGAACGTCGCACCTGAGGTGCCCACACCCAGCTCCGAATATGGGACGGCGTTCTGCACGATCAGCACGAGCACCTGCATCACGCAGCCCAGGCCGACCCCGAGCACGAACATGTAAATGGCGGACACCAGCAGGCTGGTGGAGACGCCGACCTGCGCCAACAGCAGCAGCCCACCGGTCAACAGCGCCGTACCGACGATCGGGAAGATCCGGTAGCGGCCGGTCCGCGTGATCGCGACGCCCGACACGGTAGAGAAGAGGATCATCCCGACCAGCAGCGGCAGCAGCTGCAAGCCGGAGGCGGTCGGGGACTCACCGTGGACGACCTGGAAGAAGACGGGCAGGTAGGTGATTGCCCCGAACATCGCGAAACCGATGATGAAGCCGACCACGCTTGTCACGGAAAAGGCGCGGTTTGAGAAGAGATGCAGCGGCAACACCGGTTCGGTTGCGCGCCGCTCCACGAACACGAAGACGACGAGCAGAAGCACGCCGCCCACGGCCAGCCCGATGCTGGTGGCCGAGCCCCAGGCCAGCGTGGTGCCGCCCAGGCTCGTGAACAGGACCAGGGAGCCGGCTGACAGGGTAAGCACGAGCGTCCCGGCGTAGTCGATCACATGCGCCACGCGGCTCAGCTTGCCGGGCACCTGGACGGCGATCACCGCCAACGCCACGACGCCGATGGGAAGGTTGATGTAGAAGATCCAGTGCCAGGAGAGCGCCTGGACGAAGAGCCCGCCGAGCAGCGGTCCGATGATGCTCGCGATCCCGAAAACGGCTCCGAACAGGCCCTGGTAGCGACCGCGTTCGCGGGGGGAGACCACGTCTCCGACGATCGCCTGCGCGCCGACCATCAGCCCGCCGCCGCCGAGGCCCTGCAGCGCCCGGAAGGCGATCAGCTGGGTCATCGTGTGGCTGAGCCCGGACAGCGCCGAGCCGCCGAGGAAGATCACGATCGCCGCCTGAAAGAAGAGCTTACGCCCGTACTGATCGCCGAGCTTGCCCCACAGCGGCGTGGAGACGGTGGACGCCAGCAGATACGCGACGATGATCCAAGCCAGATGCGAGGCCCCGTGCAGATCGGCGACGATCGTCGGCAGCGCGGTGGAGACGACCGTCTGATCCAGGGCTGCCAGGAACATGCCCAGCATCAGCGCGCCGATGATCAGCAGCACGCGCCGGTGGCTGAGTCCGAGCATCGGTCCCTGCTGAACGCCAGGCTGCGCCGACGACGGCTGCTCTGTCAACTGCGCCGCCCGTCCTTTGGACCTAGCTGAAGACGCAAATCTCTGAGCTGGATCCTGGCCACCACCCAAGCTTAGTCTGAGCCAACCATGGGACTGGGGCGCGCGGCGCTGACCGGAGTTTCTACTGAGTCAAATGGTGGTTGGTGCTCAGGGCAGGGAGCGTCTCCTGGTCTAGGTTGAAAGTAATCAGGGTTCGGCGCAGGCTGAACGACGCTCAGGAGGGTCCGACATGGCCGGCAAACGTTACGTGCGCTTCTTCGAGGAGATCGGGATTGGTGATGTGCCGCTGGTGGGCGGCAAGAATGCGTCGCTTGGCGAGATGTACCGCCACCTGTCCGGTGACGGGGTCCGTGTGCCAAACGGCTTTGCGATCACCGCCGATGGCTACCGGTATATGTTGGAGGCGACCGGCGCGATCGCGCAGTTGCACGAGGCGCTCGATGACCTCGACCCCAGTGACGTCAGCGACCTGGCTCGTCGCGGCAAGCGCGCGCGTGAGATCGTGTACGGCGCCGGGCTGCCCGCCGATCTGCAGAGCGAGATCCTTGACTCCTACCGCCAGCTGCAGCAGGAGGGTGGCGACGACATCCGGCTGGCGGTCCGCAGCTCTGCGACCGCGGAGGACCTGCCCACCGCCAGCTTCGCCGGCCAGCAGGACACCTATCTGAACGTCCACGGTGATGAGAGCCTGCTCGACTCCTGTCGGCGCTGCTTCGCCAGTCTGTTCACCGACCGTGCGATCCATTACCGCGTGGACCAGGGCTTTGATCATTTTCAGGTGGCGCTGTCAATCGGCGTGATGAAGATGGTGCGCTCGGACCTTGCCGCCTCCGGCGTGTTCTTCTCGCTGGACACCGAGTCCGGCTTCCGCGACAGCGTGTTCATCACCGGTGCCTACGGCCTCGGGGAGAACGTGGTGCAGGGCGCCGTCGACCCCGACGAGTTCTATGTGCACAAGCCCACGTTTGAGCAGGGGCACCGCGTGGTGCTGCGCCGCTTGCTGGGCGAGAAGGCCGTCAAGATGGTGTTCGTCGAGGGTGAGACCAAGAACACGACCCGCAACATCCCCACCCCGTATGTGGATCGCGAGCGCTTCTGCATCACCGATGACGATGTGCTGGAGCTGGCCGATTACGCGATCAAGATCGAGCGTCACTACGGCCGGCCGATGGACATGGAGTGGGCCAAGGACGGGCTGGACGGCAAGATCTACATCGTCCAGGCACGCCCGGAGACGGTCGCCTCACAGCGTAAGGCGACCGTGATCGAAAGCTACGCCCTGGACCAGCCCGGTGAGGTCATCACTGAGGGCCGTTCGGTGGGTGAGAAGATCGCCGCCGGCAGGGCCAGGGTGATGGAGAGCCTGGCGCAGCTGTCTCAGTTCCAGCCCGGCGAGGTGCTGGTCGCGGATATCACGACCCCCGACTGGGAGCCGGTGATGAAGACCGCGGCAGCGATCGTCACAAACCGTGGTGGGCGCACCTGCCACGCGGCGATCATCGCCCGCGAGCTGGGTGTGCCGGCGGTCGTCGGGGCCGGCAATGCGACCACGGCGATCACCAGCGGCGAGCCTGTGACCGTGTCGTGTGCCGAGGGGGACGTCGGTCGCATCTACCGCGGCGAGATTCCGTTTCATGTTGATCGGGCTGAGATCGGCTCCCTGCAGCGGCCCAAGACCAAGGTGATGGTCAACCTCGGCAACCCGGACCTGGCGTTCAAAACGTCGTTCCTGCCCAACGATGGGGTTGGGCTCGCGCGCATGGAGTTCATCATCAGCGAGTACATCAAGGCTCACCCGCTGGCGCTCGTGCACCCCGAGCGCGTCAGCGACCCCGTCGAGCAGGAGGCGCTCAGGCGCCTGATCAGCCGCGACCCGGATGGTGAGAGCTTCTTTGTGCGGGAGCTCTCTGAGGGGATCGGCACGATCGCCGCGGCGTTCTGGCCAAAGCCTGTGGTCGTGCGCATGTCGGACTTCAAGACCAACGAGTACGCGACGCTGCTGGGCGGAGCGGCCTTCGAGCCGGTGGAGAGCAACCCAATGCTCGGCTTCCGCGGCGCTTCACGCTACGCGCACCCGGCCTATGTCGAGGGCTTCACGCTCGAGTGCCGTGCGATGAAGCGGGTGCGCGACGAGATGGGCCTGACCAACGTGATTCTGATGCTCCCGTTCGTGCGGCGCGTGCAGGAGGCCGACGCGGTGCTCGCACAGATGGCCGAGCTTGGCCTCAGGCGCGGCGAGAACGGCCTTGAGATCTACGCGATGTGCGAGATCCCCAACAACGTGATCCTGATCGACGAGTTCGCCAAGCGCTTTGACGGCTTCTCAATCGGCTCAAACGACCTCACGCAGCTGACGCTCGGCGTCGACCGCGACTCGGAGATCGTCGCCTTCGACTACGACGAGCGCGACGAGGGTGTGAAGCTGATGCTGAAGCTCGCCGTCGACGGCTGCGCGCGCAACCAGATCCACTCCGGCCTGTGCGGGCAGGCGCCATCCGACTATCCGGACATGGCCGAGTACCTGGTCGAGCTCGGGATCGACTCGATCAGCCTCAACCCCGACACGGTGCTGAAGACCACCCAGCGGATCGTCGAGTGCGAAGCGCGGATTGGGAGGTAGGAGCGACGGTGGCCCGGCGCGTTCTTTGTGAGCTGGACCACCGGATCTGGTGGTCCAGCTCACAAAGTTCGCTGCGCGCGCACTCGCTGAGTTCGCTGCGCGCGCACTCGCTGAGTTCGCTGCGCGCGCACTCGCTGAGTTCGCTGCGCGCGCACTCACAAAGTTCGCTGCGCGCGCACTCACCGCGGCCCGAGCCGATCGCCTAGATCGGCTCGGGCACCATCTCGATCGCGCCGCAGGGACACTCCGCGGCGCAGACCCCACAGCCCTTGCAGTAGTCGAGGTCGAACGCGTAGGCGTAGGCGCCGGGCGGGTCGAGCTTCACAACCGCGTTGTCGGGGCAGACGCCGTAGCAGTTGTCGCAGGCCAGGCAGTTGCCGCAGGACATGCAGCGGCGCGCCTCAAACAGCGCGTTTGACTCGTCCAGGCCAAGCACGACCTCGTCGAACGTCGAGCTGCGACGCACCGCGTCAAGCTCCGCGCGCACCGTCTTGGGCGCATCCGAGTAGTACCAGGTGTTCAGCCGCTCGAATGGGACCTGCGCCGTCAGCGGGGCGGGGCCCACACCGGTGGCGCTGGCGCTGTCCTCAAGTCCCCACTCCTCCTCGGCCGGCGCGCCGCGCAGCCAGCGGTCGATCCCGTGCGCCGCCCGGCGGCCGTGGCCGATCGCCACGGTCGCGGTGCGCTCGGCGGGGACCATGTCACCGCCCGCGAAGATGCCCGCATGCCCGGTCATCATGTTGCCGTCGACCTTCACGACGTTGTCCTCGAATTCGATCCCGGCGACGCCCTCGAGCAGCGACAGGTCACTGACCTGGCCGGTGGCCAGCACGACCGCGTCGGCGCCCAGCTTTTCGAACTCGCCGGTCGGCTGCGGGCGGCCGTGCTCGTCGAGCTCCATCCGCTCGACCTCGAGCTCGCCGGCATCGGCGGCGGTGATCGTCGTCAGCCACTTGACCTTGATGCCCTCCGCGAGCGCCTCCATCAGCTCCGACTCGTGCGCGGGCATGTGCGCGCGGTCACGCCGGTAGACGATGATCGACTCCTCGGCGCCGAGGCGCTTGGCGGTGCGCGCCGCGTCCATCGCGGTGTTGCCGCCGCCGTAGACCGCAACCCGCCGGCCCAGCAGCGGCGGGCCGGCGGACCCATCCTCGGCGTCGCGCAGCAGCGCGATCGCATCGATGATCTTGGCGGCCGAGCCGGCTGGAATGTAGGTGCGCTGCGGCAGTGTCGCGCCGACTGCGAGGAAGACCGCGTCATAGCTGCCCTCGGCCTGTTCGGCGACCACGTCGGAGACGTGCGCGCTCAGCTGAAACTCGACGCCCAAGGCGGCGATCCGATCGATCTCGGCGTCGAGGACCTCGCGCGGGAGGCGGTACTTGGGGATGCCGTAGCGCATCATCCCGCCGGCCGCCGGCGCCATGTCGCGCACGGTCACGTGGTGGCCGAGCAGCGCCAGGTGGTAGGCGGCAGAGAGGCCCGAGGGGCCGGCGCCGATCACCAGCACGCGCCCGCCGCCGTCAAGCGCCGGCCGCTCGATCTGCCAGCCACCCGCGAGCGCCTGGTCGCCGAGAAAGCGCTCGACCGAGTTGATGCCGACCGCCTCGTCCAGCTGGGCGCGGTTGCAGGCGGTCTCGCAGGGGTGATAGCAGATACGTCCGGAGACAGCGGGTAACGGGTTACGCTCCATGATCTTGCGCCAGGCGGCTTCGTAGCCGCCCTCCTCGGCGTGATAGAGCCACTGCTGCACATCCTCGGCGGCCGGGCAGCCTGCGCCGCACGGTGCCGTCAGCCGCACGTACTGGGGGCGCTCGGTCCGCCAGGAGCCGGTCAGGTTCGCGCGGCTCGAGCCGACGTCGAGGGTGATCGCAAACGGCGGTGCCGGTGTGCCGGAGCTCATACGTCCACCTCCACTGCCTCGTCCAGTTGATCCTCGTCCAGCGCCTCGAGTAACCCGAAGCGCGCGATGTTGCGGTCGGCGCGTGCCTGGATGCGCGCGATCACGTCGTCGCGGCGCACCGGCGCAAACAGGTGGCGGAAGCGCGTCTGCAGTTTCAGGTACTCCTCGACCGGGGTCCGGTGGCGGATCTTGGTGACCGAGACCACATCGCCGTGCTCACCCTCCCAAACGGGGAAGATCCCGGTTTCCATCGCCAGTCGCGCCAGCTTGATCGAGTCGGCGGAGGCGGCCCCCCAGCCCAGTGGGCAGGTGACGAGCACGTGGATGTAGCGTGCGCCACGGATTTCCATCGCGGTGTGGACCTTGCGCTCCAGGTCGCGCAGGTCGGCGATCGTGGCGGTAGCGACGTAGGGGATCTCGTGCGCGAGCGCGATCAGCGCCGCATCCTTGCCCTGGCCCCAGGGTGCGCCCGGCTGCTCGCCGACCGCCTGCGTGGTGGTCGTGTAGGCGGCCGGCGGCGTGGCGGCCGAGCGCTGCACGCCCGTGTTCATGTAGGCCTCGTTGTCGTAGCAGATGTAGAGCACGTCGTCACCGCGCTCGAACATGCCCGACAGGCAGGCGAAGCCGATGTCGACGGTGCCGCCGTCACCGCCCTGACCGACCACGCGCGTGTGCGTG
Source organism: Actinomycetes bacterium (assembly GCA_021810705.1). Lineage (GTDB taxonomy): Bacteria > Actinomycetota > Thermoleophilia > Solirubrobacterales > Solirubrobacteraceae > Palsa-465. Next base: position 4,334 of record JAJZID010000021.1, on the reverse strand, counting down.
TTGCCCTTGGCCTTGAGCGCGGCGGCGACGCCGGTCGCAACCGCCGCCGCGTTGCCGAACAGCGAGTGGATCCAGGGCACCTGCCAGGAACTCTCCGGATACGGCGTGGAGAAGACCTCCAGGCAGCCGGTCGCGTTGGTGGCGATCAGGTCACCGTCACTCGCGCGCAGCGCGGCGTCGAGCGCGTAGCGGGCGCCGAGCGCCTCGCCGCAGCCCTGGCAGGCGCGGTGCCCGCAGGTGATCGCATTCGCGCGCCGCGGGTCGGACTGAACGGAGCGCTGGTCGGGGTCGACGAGCCGGTTGCCGGCAGCGAAGCTGCCGGTCTGGAAGTACTTCAGTCTTGTCGCTGACATTGCTCCCTCTCGCTGATCGATCAGACCGGTCCGGCGCCGACGACACCGACGTCGCGCAGCATGTTCTCGGCGTGCGGTCCGGAGCGCTGGTCGCTGAGCATCCGCTGGATCTCCGCGTCGACGAGCTGGTGGCTCAGGTCGACAAAGGTGAGCTCCCCGAGCCGGTCCGCACGGGCCGCTGCGAACAGCTGCCGCAGGGACGCCTTGGTGATCGGGCGTCCGCCGAGGCCGGCGATCGCCGTGTGCACGCTCGCCGGCAGCCCCGCCAGTGCGCCGTGCACGTTCTGCGAGACGATCCCGCCGATCCCCACCGAGAGCGCCTTCTCGAGCACGATCACGCGCCCCGCGCCCGCGAGCGCGGCGCGCACCTCGGCGGCCGGCCAGGGGCGGAACGTGCGGATCGCGACCGCGCCGATGCGCTCACCGGTTGCGCGCAGCTCGTCGACGACGTCCTCGATCGTGCCGAGCACCGAGCCGAGCGCCACGATGATCGTCTCCGCGTCGTCGGAGCGGTAGCGGCGCACGAGGCCACCGGAGCTGCGACCGAAGCGCTGCTCAAAGAGCCCCGCGACCTCCGGGATCAGATCCAGCGCCTGCATCTGCTTGTAGTGGGCGAGGTAGCGGACCTCGGTGAAGGCCTCAGGTCCGACCATCGCGCCGATCGTCAACGGGTGCGCGGGGTCCAGCTGCTGGCGCGGCACGAAGGGGGGCAGGAACTGGTCGACCTGCTCCTGCTCCGGTAGCTCGACCCGCTCGACGGCGTGCGTGAGGATGAAGCCGTCCATGCACACCATCACCGGCAGCGACACCGCTTCAGCCAGGCGAAAGGCCTGCAAATGGACGTCCACCGCCTCCTGGTTTGACTCGACGTAGAGCTGGATCCAGCCGGAGTCGCGCTGCGCCATCGAGTCGGAGTGGTCGTTCCAGATGTTGATCGGCGCGCCGATCGCGCGGTTTGCGACCGTCATCACGATCGGCAGCCCGAGACCCGAGGCGTTATATAGCGCCTCGGTCATGTACAGCAGGCCCTGGCTGGCGGTGGCGGTGTAGGCCCGGGCTCCGGTCGCGCTGGCGCCGATCGCGACCGACATCGCCGCGTACTCGGACTCGACGTTGACGAACTCGCAGGGTGAGAGCGCGCCCGACTTCACCTGCCGTGAGAGGGCCTCGACGATGTGGGTCTGCGGTGAGATCGGGTAGGCGCAGATCACCTCCGGACGGCAGGCGGCCACCGCCCGTGCGACCGCCTGCGAGCCCTCGATCTGTTCAAGCATTGAGCGTCTCCTCCTGTGGCGCCTTCCCGCTGGAAGGCGCCACGAATCCGGCCGCGGCCCGCGCCGCGCGCACGTTGGCCTCGCCGGTCTCGCCGCTGAAGCGCTGGCGGATCGCGGCGGCGACCGAGTCGACGCTGACCACGCCGGTGAGCGCCGCGAAGGCGCCCAGCAGCGCCGCGTTGGGTAGCGGCCTGCCGAGGTGCTCGCGCGCCAGCTCGGTGGCGGGCACGGTCACCAGTGTGACTCCGGGGGCGGTCTCGTTGAGGCTTTCGATGCCGAGCTCGTTGATGGCGCGCGAGCTGTTGATCAGCACGTAACCGCCGGCCTTGAGGCCGCCAAAGACGTCGACGTGGTGAAGCAGCGTGGGGTCGACGACGATCACCGCGTCGGGGTCTGTGATCGGTTCGCGTGTGCGGATCACGCGGTCGTCGATTCGGCAGAAGGAAACCACGGGCGCCCCCGTGCGCTCCGAGCCGAAGCTTGGGAATGCCTGCGCCTGGCGATCCTCGCGGAAGGCTGCGACCGCCAACAGCTCGGCCGAGGTCACAACGCCCTGGCCGCCGCGGCCGTGGATGCGTGTCTCAAACATTCCGGCGCGCTCTGCGCGCATCTCGCTCGAGTTTGTTCTGCGCGAGCAGCTCGGTGACCTCGGCGTCGCTTGGCAGCTGATCCTCAACGTAGAGGTCGGCGGTCGCCGGTGGCCGCCTGATGCTCGCCAGGCAGATCAGCTCGTCAACCCAGTCAACCAGGGTCTCGGCGGTGCTCAGGCCCGCGAACGGCACCGCCAGCGTGACATGCCGGGCGCCGCGGTCGCGCACCTCGCACGCCGCCGCGGCGGCCAGCTCCTCATCGGCGATCGTGTCGGCGACGAGCAGCACCTCGCGCCCGGTGAGCGATACGCGCCCGGTGGCTGAGTGCCAATCGTGGGTCTGCTGTTCGAGGCGACGCTGGGCGTCGATGATCTCGCTGTCGGCGGCCTCGGGCCGGGCGTCCACCGCGGTCAGGTGTGTGGGATCAAAGAGCGTGACCGCGCCTTCGGCTGCGGTGCCGAAGCGCTTGCTGGGCCCTCGGCCAAGCGTCAGCGGCTGGACCGCAACCGCATCGAGTGGCGCCTGGAGCGCTCGTGCCACCTCGGCCGCAACCGGCACCGCGCCAAGGCCGATGGCGACCACCACAGGCTCATGGGGGCGGTAGCCGTCGAGCAGCTGTGCAAGGCGCCGGCCAGCGTCGGAGCGATCCGCGAAACGGGGTGTCCGGGAGGTGCCTGACGCTGTAGCCACATCACGATCATCCTGGGCTGCGCGCCGACTGTCATCGTGGAAGTCACGCACGCGGCTACGGTCTAGTACGCGTCTTGGACGGCGCGAAACACGCTCGGGCCCGGTGAGCGCTCGCGAGGCTTCGCTCTCCCGCCGATGCGACGTAACCTCGTGCCATGACCAACGCGATAGTCCCACTGCGGGAACAGGATGTTGACCCCGATCCGCTGCGGCAGTTCACCAGGTGGTTCGGGCTCGCCGCCCAGTCAGGGCTGGCCCAGCCGGAGGCGGCGGTGGTAGCGACCGCAACCCCGGACGGCGCCCCATCGGCGAGATACGTGCTCCTCAAGCGCTTTGACGAGCACGGCTTCGTCTTCTTCTCCAACTATGAGAGCCGGAAGGGCCGCGAGCTTCACGACAACCCCCGGGCGGCGCTGCTGTTCTACTGGGAGCCGCTGGCACGGCAGGTGCGTATCGAGGGGCCGGTTGAGCGTGTCTCCGCCGAGGAGACGGCCGCCTACGTGCACAGTCGTCCACGCCGCAGCCAGCTGAGCGCGCTCGCATCGCCCCAGAGCCAGGTGATCGCTGGCCGTGAGTGGCTCGAGCGGCGCGTTGCAGAGATCGCCGAGCGTTACGGGACCGGCGAGCTGCCGCTACCTGAGACCTGGGGTGGGCTGCGTGTGCGGCCCGTCAGCTATGAGTTCTGGCAGCTGCGCGACGACAGGCTCCACGACCGCATCCGTTACCTGCCGGAGCACGACGCCGGCTGGCGGCTTGAGCGGCTGGCGCCCTGAGCCTAGGCTGCGAGCGCCGCGCGCAGCGCGGCGATGTGCGCCGGCGTCGAGCCGCAGCAGCCACCCAGGATGCGGGCGCCGGCGTCTTTGAAGCCGGCGACCGTCGCGCCGAAGGAGGCGGGGCTCTCGGGGTAGACGACCCCATCCGCAGTGACCTGGGGGACGCCCGCGTTCGGCTTGATCCAGAGCGGGGTGTCCGTTCCGGTCGCCGTGAACTCGGCGAGCACCGCGGCCATGTCCTCCAGCGAGCGGCCGCAGTTGGCGCCTACGGCGGCCAGGCCGAGCGGCGCGGTCGCGGCGATCACCTGGGTGGGGCTGAGCCCCATCATCGTGCGAGTGCCCTGGTCGAAGCTGAAGGAGGCCACGAGCGGCAGGTCGGTTGTGGCCTTGACCGCTTCGACCGCCCACAGCGCCTCGTCCAGCGCGAAGAACGTCTCGAGTACCAAGAGGTCCACGCCACCCTCGGCCAGGGCGCGGGCCTGCTCGGCGAAGGCGGCCACCGCCTCGTCGTGCCCGAGCGGACCGAGCGGCTCGACCAGCTGGCCGGTTGGGCCGATCGAGCCGGCGACCAAGATCTCGCCACCAACCGCCTCGCGAGCGAGCTCGGCTGCGCGCCGGTTCAGTTCGTGTGCGCGTCCCGCGAGCGGCCCGTCG
>JAJZID010000020.1:13495-15159 GCA_021810705.1 Actinomycetes bacterium | reverse complement strand
GGGCAGCAGCTCCCGCATCTGGCGCTTGCTGACAGCCGCCTGCACGGCAGCTGAGAGAGCGAAACCCAGGATCAGCGCCCGGAGGATCTCTCAGAACACCCCGACCGCGAACGCCAGTCCCCGACGTGCGAGATCACTGTTGTTGCGAGCGGCGGCCTGCGCATCGTTCAGGCACCCGGCTGGTCACCTGATGTGACCTCTAGCGGCTGCGGGTGAAGCGGTGAACGGCTTCCAGCAGCTCGCGGCTCTTCTCGGCGGCGACCTCTTCGTCGCCGGACGCGAGCGCTCCGGCCACGCAGTGGTTGACGTGCTGGTCGAGGATCTTGAACGCGACCGACTCCAGCGCCGTCGTGACTGCCGAGATCTGGGTGATGATGTCGATGCAGTAGCGGTCGTCGTTGACCATCTTCTCGATGCCACGGACCTGGCCCTCGATGCGGTGCAGGCGTTTGCCGAGCGCCTCCTTGTCGGCCGTGTAGCCGTAGGTCGGCGCGTTGGCCGGAGTGGCGCCAGCGGCCGGTGTGGCGGTCGGGCTGGCTGCGGGTCGCGTCACAGGGTCTCCCTTCGGGATTGGAAGCGGCGCAGCCGCAGCGAGTTGGTGACCACGAACACGCTCGAGAAGGACATCGCAGCGGCGGCGATGATCGGGTTCAGCAGACCGGCGACCGCCAGCGGGACGGCGACGACGTTGTACCCGAATGCCCAGAAGAGGTTGCCCTTGATCGTCGTCAGGGTACGGCGGGCCAGGCGGATCGCGTCCGCGGCGGCGCGCAGATCGCCGGAGACGAGCGTGAGATCCGAGGCTTCGATCGCGACATCGGCGCCGGTGCCGATCGCCAGGCCGAGGTCGGCCTGGGCCAGCGCAGGTGCGTCGTTGACACCGTCGCCGACCATCGCCACGACCTCACCCTGCTGCTGCAGCCGTGTGACCTCGGCGGCCTTCTGGTCCGGCAGCACACCGGCGAGCACGCGCTCGATGCCGACCTGATCGGCGACCGCACGGGCGGCGCGCTCGTTATCACCGGTCAGCAGCACGGGCTGCAGCCCGAGTCCTTTCAGCTCGGCGATCGCCTGCGCACTGCTCGGCTTGATCTGGTCGGCAACGGCTATCAGCCCGCGGGCGGCGCCGTCCCAGGCGACCGCGATGACCGTGTTGCCTTGCTCCTCGAGCCGCTCAGCCTGTGCATTGAGCTCGTCGGGCAGCTTGACGCTCCACTCGGCGAGGAAGGCTGGGCGGCCGACCAGTACGGCGTGACCGTCGACAACCGCCTGGACACCGAGGCCTGCCTGGTTGGCGAAGCTCTCGGCGGTCGGGAGCGCGCCCAGCTGTGCGCGGCCGTATTCCGCGACCGCGCGGGCGATCGGGTGTTCGCTGGCGTCCTCGGCACCCGCCGCAAGCCGGACAAGCTCGGTCTGCTCGGTGCCCGCAGCGGCCAGTGCTGCGCTGACGACCATCCTGCCCTCGGTCACGGTGCCTGTCTTGTCGAGCACGATCGTGGTGATCTGGCGTGTGCGCTCGAGGATCTCCGGGCCCTTGATCACGATCCCGAGCTGCGCACCCCGCCCGGCGCCGACCATCAATGCCGTCGGCGTGGCCAGACCCAGGGCGCAGGGGCAGGCGATCACGATCACCGCCACAGCCGCTGTGAAAGCGGCGAGATCGG
>JAJZID010000020.1:0-13485 GCA_021810705.1 Actinomycetes bacterium | reverse complement strand
CGGCGCCGGCGCCGAACGCGAGCCAGCCGGCCAGCGTCAGCAGCGAGACCGCGATCACGACCGGGACGAAGACCGCTGAGACCCGGTCCGCAAGTCGCTGCACCGGCGCCTTGCCGGCCTGGGCGTCACTCACCAGCCGTGCGATCTGTGCCAGTGCGGTATGCGCGCCGATTCTGGTCGCGCGCACGACGAGCCGGCCGGAGGTGTTGATCGTGGCGCCGGCTACCTGATCGCCGGCTGCCACCTCGACCGGGACAGACTCACCGGTCAGCATCGATGCGTCGACGGCTGACGTGCCGCTCTCGACGACCCCATCGGTGGCCACCTTCTCCCCCGGGCGCACGACGAACAGCTCACCGACCTGCAGCTCCTCGACCGGCACGAGCACCTCCTGCCCGTCCCGCAGCACCCGCGCCTCCTTGGCGCCGAGCTCGAGCAGCTTGCGAATCGCCTCCCCCGAACGGCGCTTGGCGCGCGCCTCCAAGTAACGCCCCAGCAGGATCAATGCGGTGATCAATCCAGCGGCGTCGAAATACACGCTCTCGTGAATCCCGGTCACCAGCACCACCACCGACCACGTCCAAGCTGCCAGCGTGCCCACCGAGATCAGCGTGTCCATCGTCGCCACCAGATGCCTGGCATTCAACGCTGCGGCTCGGTGAAACGGCCAGCCGCTATAGGCCACCACCGGAGTCGCGAGCACCAGCGAGACCCAGCGCCAGCCATTGAACTGAAGCGGCGTCGCCCAGGCGAGCACCGCCAGCGGCACCGAGAGTACGGCGGCGATCAGCAACCTGACCAGCCAGACGCGGGCAGGATCATCCTCCTGCGTGGCTTCTTCGAGAAGTGAGGCGTGGTAGCCCGCCGCCTCGACGGCGCAGATCAGATCATCGACCGAGAGGCTCCCTGCATCGAAGGTGACGGTCGCATGCTCGGATGCGAAGTTAACCGACGCGCTCACCTCATCCAGCTTGTTGAGGCGCTTCTCGATGCGGGTCGCGCACGACGCGCAGGTCATCCCGTCGATCACCAGCTCGACATGCTCGACATGTTCGGCTGGCCGGGCCTGGGCGGGGGCCGGCTCGGTCACGGTGGACATCACGCCGCCTCGTAGCCCGCCTCGACGATCGCTGCCCGCAGGGCGCTGTCATCGAGGGTCTCGCCGCTGACCTCCACGAGCTTGGTGTCGAGGTCGACGGCGACCGATTCCACCCCGGGGACGCCGGCAAGCTCTTCCGCCACCGCCGCCTTGCAATGGTTGCAGGTCATCCCGGGGACGCTGTAGGTGATCGTTTCGGCCATCGTTCACTCCTGGTCTCTTAGAGCATACCCCAATGGGGTACATCACATACCCATGAGGAGTATCTCGCAGGAGGTGGCCGCCACCACCGTGGGATGCCCCGGGGACGCTACGGCATTCCCGCGCCCTCTCGGCACGCGAGCACGGACGCGCAGCGCGCCTGATGGCGTCAGGATCGTCCAATGCACTGGCCACGTCGCTCCTTTTCCGGGATCACAGGCGCGGCGATCTTGATTCTCGTGCTCACCGGAGTTGCGCTCACCGCAGCCATGAATGACGGCCCACGAAACGTGTTCGCGGCCGGCACCTCGAGCGGGGCCGGCAAATCGAGCGGATCTGACGGGTACTCAATGATGGGCCCGGGCTACGGAATGATGGGAGGCGGCAGCCAGCCTTCACGAAGCGGTTCGGGTGCCGGCACCGGCAAGACGCAAGGCTCGCAGGCACTGACGCTCATCGTGAGGTCGGATGCCGAGCACGCTCGACGCGGACCAGACGGCGCTTGGCATGACGCGTTCCTGCCCGCCGACTTCACGGTTCACGCCCGCCGGCGGGTGACGATCACGGTCTACAACTACGATGACATGCCGCACTCGTTCACGTCCTCAGCACTCGCCGTGAACGCGACGATCCCAGCCGGCGCGGCGGACACACCCAGCAAGACGACCTTCAGCTTCGTCGCTCCAGCCACGGCCGGCAGCTACCAGTGGTGGTGCGCACTGCCATGCGATTCCTGGGCGATGGCGAACAACGGTTACATGCGCGGCCTGGTGACCGTACAGGCCTGATGAAGCGAAGCGCCGCGCTCACACCACTCTCACGCGACCACCACCACGCACTCGTCGTCGCGAGCGCGCTCACCCGCGCCGGCGCGGGCACCTGTCGCTCATCAGCGACGCTGTTTGCGGACTTCATCGCCGAGCACGAGGCCAGCCACTTCGCGGTCGAGGAGGCGCTGCTACTCCCGGTGCTCCCGCCAGGTGAGCGAGCTGAGTCGTTGCGGGCACGCGTGCGCGCCGACCACGAGTACCTGCGCCAGCAGGCTGAAGCACTCAGGCACGGGCGCCTGCAGCCGACAGTCGAGCTGACGGCATCGCTCGGTGCGCGCCTGCGTGCGCACGTGCAGCTCGAGGAGCGCGAGCTGTTCCCGTACATCGAGCAGTCGCTGGACGCGGCATCACTCGACCGGCTCGGACTGCAGCTTGAAGCCGGGACCTCGCCGCCCCAGACGCAACACGGTTAGGTGAGTGTCCCGGCTGCGCTTGTTGTTGTCGTGTGCCTCGGTCTGGTCGGGTCAAGCCGCAGTCTGATCAGCGCGTCTCAGATCACGCCCCGATCGGGGTTCTGACGCGGGTTTTTCCACCGGGGCTGGTTGATCTGGTGGTCGTGAAGACGGGGCGGCGGGAGCAGCGCCAGCTGCCAATGTCGCGATCTTCCGCGCACGCCTGCGGCTCGGGTGGGAGCCGCTTGAGCTGTTGTTTCTGGCGGCCGCCAGGCCGTTGGCGAGCGAGGCGACAAAGGGGGCGTTCTACCGTCAGTGGGGCTTGATGAGCCCGGCTGGCAACACGCTCGCCGACGAGCTTCTCGACACGCTGAAGGCGGGGATGTTGTGCCTGGCTGACCGCGGCTCCTACAGCTTCCAGCGGTTCGCAAGCGTCCGCGCAACCGGGGCGCAGCTTTTGTGGTCGGTGAAGTCAAACATGGTTCTAGCGCGCGAGCGCCAGCTGCCCGATGGCTCCTACAGACCCACGTCCATCCGCGCCCAAAGACCAGCGTGCAGGCAACGCGGGCGAACTGGTCCGTGCGATCGCCTGCCAGCTTGACGACGGTGGCCGCTCAGACCCGGAGCAGCAACAGCGGCAGCAACAGCGCTGGGAGACCGGGAACGCCCTGGCTGAGCTGAAACCCATCCGCACGGACCGCGTGTGGTGCTGAGCGCCGCGCGGTCGCCGAGATCCTGGCACAGCCGCTCGCACACCGGCGGCAGCGTCACAACCCACCCGTCAGCAAGCGCAAGATGAGCAACTGGCCGGTTGCGGCATCCCGAACACCGCGCTCCGCCTCAACCGGCCAAGGCGCCCGCAGAAGCAATCACCATCCTTGCGGCCTAACTTGTCGGTATTGGCTCTAGGCGGAGGCCGGCGGCTCACCGAGCTCGCGCAGCGCCGCATCGAGCTCAGCCTCGGGCTCGCCCGTGCCGACCGTGGCGCCGCGCTCGCCCTGAATCTCCAGGTAGACCTCCTTGCGGAAGACCGGCACATCGCGGGGCGCCTGGATGCCCACACGCACCTTCTCGCCGATGATCGCAAGCACCGACACCTCGATGTCGTCTCCGATCATGATGCTCTGGTGCGCCTTCCGTGTAAGTACCAGCATCTCTTCCTCCCCGGTTCAAAGCCTGCAGTGGATGTCCGCCACCAAAGCACGAACCTCCACCCGGGGTGGGTTGGCGGGTCGCGAAGCCCAGCATAGCCAGACCACGCGGCGGCTTGCAAGTGCATCGCGCCAAAGGCACTGCGTTGGCCCGGCAAGAGCGGCGTCCAGCCAGCTCTGTATGCTCAGCGTTTCTATGCCAAGAAGATCTTTGCGACCGGAGCTAAACAGGATCCGTGGCTGGGTGCGTCAGGGACGCACCGACGCCTGGATCGCCCACCAGCTCGAGGTCACCGTTCAGCAGATCCAAACCTTCAAGCGCGAACAGGGACTGGAGCCGGACGCAGGCCCAGACGCCACTGTGGCAAGCGCCGACTTCGACGACGAGATCGATCTGCGCGCCGCCGACGACGCGCTGATCGCCGCCGAGCTCGAGGCTGAGGCTCAGGCTGCGGCCGCCCGCGCTGAGGCTGAGGCGGCCGCCAGGGCACAGGCCGAAGATGCCGCGGCGCCCGCAGACGACGGCGACGAGAAGCCCAAGCGCCGCCGCAGCCGGCGCGGTGGCAGCCGCGCCCGTGGCAAGGCCAGAGCCGGCGGGCCCTGGGAGGCGACCTTCGATCACGGCGAGGAGGGAATCGGCCTGTGGCTTGACCCCGCCGTCCAGGACGACCCGATCTATGCGGAGTCCTGGGCCGGGCACCGTCCGGTCGAGGTGACCATCGCCGAGGACGTGATCACGATCCGACGCGCTGGCTCAGCCGAGCCCGAGACGCCGGATACGCCAGATACGCCAGATACGCCAGATACGCCAGATACGCCCGGAGCGTGAGTTCCGGGCACCGGCGGCCCGCCCTCCGGCACAAACCGCGGCGCACGCTCAATCCTCTGAGAACTTCCTGACGCCGCCGCTCCAGTCCAGCGCACCCCGGGCGAACCGGGCGAACGCGGCGCCGCCCACGGTGGCCATGTCCCACGCCTCGGGCGTGTCCGGCGCCGCTGCGTGCGCGGCTTGGAAACACCAATCGGTCCCCTCCGCAAGGTAGTACTCAGCGATCTCCGCGGTCGTGACCGTGACACCAAGCCGCCGCCGCAGCTCGGCAACCAGCACGTCAACCACCGACTCCAGCTTCCGGCGCAGCTCCGGCTCGGCCGCGTCGACACGCTGCTGGCCATCACGCCAGAGCGTCATCAGCAGATCGAAGTCAGCTGCCAAGCCGGGGCGCTCAGCGCCCGAGGTTGACCACGACAAACGGCCGCTCGCCGGCGGCCACCATCCCCAGGCGGCGGGCCTCCCGGATGATCGTCGCCTTCTGGTACAGCGAGCGCTCCTGCGCAAGCAGTGCACTGTGCTCGCGTTGCAGGGAGACCACCAGTCTCGTCTCGGCTGCAGCCTGGGCGTGGGCGGCGATCAGCGCCAGGCCCGCCTTCAGCCCGACCCATCCGATCAGGCCGACAACCAGGATCATCACGATCCTGAACTTGCGGTCCCAGCCAATCCGCGACCTTGGTAGCCGGCCTGTGACCGGGCGCGGCCTGCTGCGAGGCAGCGGTGCGGTGTGAGCGTCACGGCTGGCGGTTGTCTGGGCTCTGGGCGGCATCCCTGAGCTTCGTCTTTCGCCACCCGTGGCCAGCTTCCTGCCTGCCCGCGCGTGGTAGCTGTGGCCCGCCGCCAGCGGTGGCGAGCGTGGTTCAGCTGCCGGCAGCGCGGAAGGCGCGGCGCCCAGGGTATTCAGCCGCCGCCCCGAGTGCCTCCTCGATGCGCAGAAGCTGGTTGTACTTGGCGATCCGGTCAGTCCGCGACGGCGCACCCGTCTTGATCTGCCCGCAACCCGTCGCGACCGCCAGATCGGCGATGGTGACGTCCTCGGTCTCGCCGGAGCGATGCGAGATGATCGCCGTGTAGCCGGCTTCGCGAGCCATCCGGATCGCGGCGAGCGTCTCGGTCAAAGTCCCGATCTGGTTGACCTTGATCAGGATCGAGTTGCCGGCATGCAGGTCGATCCCGCGCCGCAGGCGCTCGGTGTTGGTGACGAAGATGTCGTCACCAACCAGCTGCACGCGTTCACCGAGCGCACTGGTCAGCTTCACCCATCCGTCCCAGTCCTCCTCCGCCATTCCGTCCTCAAGCGAGATCACCGGGTAGCGGTTCACCACCTCGGTCCAGTACGAGGTCAGCTCGTCAGCCGTGAGCGTGCGGCCCTCGTGCTCGAGCCGATAGGCGCCGTCGCTGTAGAGCTCTGAGGTTGCCGGGTCAAGCGCGATGGCGATCTGCTCGCCGGGCGCGTAGCCGGCGGCGCGAATGCCCTCCATCAGCACCTCCAGGGCCTCCTGGTTGGAGCTCAGGTTTGGCGCGAAGCCCCCCTCATCCCCGACCGTGGTGCCCAACCCGCGATCGTGCAGGGTACGCCTGAGGTTGTGGAAGACCTCGGCGCCCATGCGCAGCGCCTCGCTGAACGTGGGCGCACCGACCGGCACGATCATGAACTCCTGGAAGTCGATGCTGTTGTCGGCGTGGGCGCCACCGTTGAGCACGTTCATCATCGGCACCGGCAGGACCCGGGCATGCTCGCCGCCGAGGTAGCGCCACAGCGGCATCCGCTCCTCCGCGGCCGCAGCATGGGCGGCGGCCAGCGACACCGCGAGGATCGCGTTGGCGCCGAGCCGCGACTTGTTGGCCGTGCCATCCAGGCTGATCAGCGCGCGGTCGAGCGCGGCCTGCGCCGACACCTCAAGGCCGCGGATCGCGGCTGCGATCTCGCCGTTGACGTTTGCGACCGCCCGGCTGACGCCCTTGCCCAGCCAGGCAGGTCCACCGTCGCGCAGCTCGGTGGCCTCAAACTCCCCGGTGGACGCACCCGACGGCACCGCCGCCCTGCCCCAGGCACCGGAGCGCACGCCGAGCTCCACCTCCACCGTCGGGTTGCCACGGCTGTCAAGGATCTGGCGGGCGTGGACTTGCTCGATCTCGCTCATCTGTGGGTCGGTCTCCTCGGTGTTCTTGCGATCGGTTCGCGGCGCGAGAACCGCAGCTGCGGGCGCGCCACTACTGCTCTGAGCGGACCTGCGCGTAAAGCGCCAGCTGCTCGTCGGCGGAGAGATCGTTCCAGTTTCGCCCGCGCGATGCGGCCAGGTCCACAGCCGCCTGCACGCGGGAGCGGAAACGACCTGCCGCGGCGCGCACCGCCAGCTCCGGATCGAGCTTGCGTTTGCGCGCAACGTTGACGGCCGCAAACAGCACGTCGCCGAGTTCCTCAAAGCCGCGCTCGGCACCCTCGGCCGCCTGGAGCTCGCCGAGCTCCTCCTGCAACGCCTCAAGCGCCGTGTCGACACCTGCGAAGTCAAAGCCGCTGGAGGCGGCGCGGCGCTGAACCTTGCGCGCATACAGCAGACCGGGCAGGTTCTCGGGCACCTCGCCGAACACGCCGGCCTCGCGCCCCGGCTCGGTCGCTTTGATCTGATCCCAGTTGCGCAGCACGTCTGCGGCGGTGTCGGCCCTCGCCTCACCGAAGACGTGCGGATGGCGGCGAACCAGCTTCTCGGACGCGTGCTGAGCGACCGCCGCGAGGCTGCCGACCCCACGCTCCTCGAGCAGCAGCGCCAGGAAGTGAACCTGAAAGAGCACGTCGCCAAGCTCGTCTAGGAGCTTGGCATCGTCCCCGCGCTGCGCTGCGTCGGCCAGCTCGTAGGCCTCTTCGACGGTGTGCGGCACGATCGTGCGCGCATCCTGCTCACGATCCCAGGGGCAGTCACGCCGCAGCCGCCTGGTGATCGCATCCAGATGCACGAGTGCGGCGGCGCTCTCCGCCTCGCCGGAGCGCGAAGCCACTAGCTCTTCTTGGACTTCTTCGTCGACGTCTTGGTAGTCGTGGACTTGGTGGCTGTCGTCGTCGACTTGGTGGGCGTCGAGCTGGTGGGCGTCGAGCTGGTGGTCGAGGGCACCGTCGTGGTCGGAGGCGCCTTGTAATTGCTGCAGACGAGCTGCGACTCGTAGGGGCTGCGGCAGGTCGTCTGCTTGAACCAGGCCTTCTTGGCGGCGTTCGCCACCGTCGTCGCCGCAGCCGTCTGCTGTGCGTTCTCCAGCGTGCTTTTGATTGCCGCCGACACCGTGGCCAACGGCTGCTGCACCGCAGGCACGATCTTGGTGACCTGCGTGACGTAGTAGCCGAGCACGCCCTTGACGGGGCCAACCAGCTTGCCCACGGGGTTGTTGAAGATCGCGTTGTTGGCCGCCACCTCGTACTCGCCCGAGGTCACACCGTCAAGCAGGCCCCCGTTTGCCTTGCCGGCCGCATCGGCTGAATACCTGCGGGCCACAACCGTCCAGCTCTGGCCCGCCTTGAGCGCGTTGACCGCGGCCTGCGCCTGGGCTGCACTCTTGGTTCGCAGCAGATGCACATCGCGGCTCTCAGGCGTGCCGTAGGAGCTCTTGTGCGCCGCGTAGTAGGCGGCGATCTGCTTTTTGGTGACCGGCTTCTCAGCAGCCTTGAGGAGCTTCAGGTAGTAGGTCTCGACCGTGTACTGAAAGAGCAGATCCTGGCGGGTCTGACCGCTTGACTTCAGGTAGCTTGCGAAGTCCTTCTTGGTGGGCCACTGCTTCTTGATGTATGCGTCAAAGTCCTTGAGCAGCTTCGGCGCCTTGAGTCCGAGCTTGTGCGCCTGGGCCTGATACCAGTAGCCCTCGAGCAGGAACTGCAGCACCTGCGAGGTGTCGCTGGTGAACACCTCCTTGCAGTAGCCCAGCAGCGTGCTGCGACTCGCGCTGTGCAGCGACGCGACACCGGTGTGAAGGTTCTTGATGCAGCTCGAGTAGTTGTTGGGGTCGCTTGAGACGATCACCGGGGCGCTCACACCCTGGGCGGCCTCCTGTGAGACCACGTCAGTGGCCGCCACGTACATCCAGTGCTTGTAGGCCGACAGCGTGATCGGGTTGCCGGCCATCTCCGCCACCGCGCTCGACGGGACCGAGCTGCCGCAACCGGCCACCGCGCCTGCCAGTACAAAAAATGCGGCACCGGCCGCGAGCTTCCTGGAGATCAGCATCCGCGCCGATGGTAGCGGCAGGGCGCGAAGACGGCGGCGCGCCGGGCGCTGATCCTTAGAAGCCTCTTCGGCAGGGTGCGCGGACCCTGGCTCGACCGGCCTCGCTCAGGCCGCCGCCGGCTCGCCCACATCGGCGACGATGACCGAGAGCAGCGCATCGGCGGCACGCACCACCGCCTCGAGCTGGGCGTGTGGCTCACCGGTGACGCGCATCGACAGCTGGGAGCGCCCGGACTCGTAGATCGCCTCCGGCAGCTGCGCGCGCAGCGCCCGCACACGCGCCGAGTCGAGCTCGATCGGAGTGACAGCCAGGCGACCGCCCTTGAACGAGACGGCGGTGGCCCCCGCCTGCCCGAGCTTGATCCTGGCGGTCTGCAACACCAGCAGGTTCTCAAGCGGCTCGGGCAGCTCGCCGAACCGGTCGATCAGCTCTTCCCGCAGCAGGCCGATCTCCGCCACCTCACGGGCGGCCGCGATGCGGCGGTGCACGTCCACCTTGGCCTGCTCATAGGGGATGTAGTCGGCCGGCACGTACGCGTCGACTGAGACCTCGAGCCGAACCGGCTCCCACTCCGGCTCCTGACCCTCCGCCCCTGACTCGGCGGCGAGCGCCGAGACAGCCTCGTCGAGCATCTGCATGTAGAGCTCGAAGCCGAGCGCGGCCACATGCCCGGACTGCTCCTCGCCGAGCAGATTGCCGGCGCCGCGGATCTCCAAATCGCGCATCGCCACCTTGAAACCGGCCCCCAGCTCGCTGTAGTCGCTCAGCGCCGCCAGGCGCTGAGCGGCCTCCGCTGTCAGTGCCGCCGATGACGGGTAGAGCAGATAGGCGTAGGCGCGCTCACGCGAACGCCCGACACGACCACGGATCTGGTAGAGCTGCGAGAGGCCAAAGGTGTCGGCGCGCTCGACGACCAGCGTGTTTGCCTGAGGGATGTCGATCCCCGACTCGATGATCGAGGTGGCCACCAGCACGTCGGCGTCACCGCGCAGAAACGACAGCATGCGCCGCTCGAGCTCCGCGTCCTCCAGCTGGCCGTGCGCAACCGCAAAGCGCATCCCGGGAACCAGACCACGCAGGCGCTCGGCGGTCTCGTCGATCGACTCAACGCGATTGTGCAGGAAGAACGCCTGCCCGCCGCGCGCGTGCTCACGCTCGAGCGCCGCCTTGACGAGCTCCTCGTCGTACTCGCCCACATAGGTCTTGACCGGGCGCCGACCCTCCGGGGCGGTCTCGATCACACTGATGTCCCGGATCCCGGCCAGCGACATCTGCAGAGTGCGGGGGATCGGCGTGGCGCTCATCGCCAGTACATCCACCTTCAGCTTGAGCGACTTGAGCAGCTCCTTCTGCTTGACGCCGAAGCGCTGCTCCTCGTCGATGATCAAGAGGCCCAGGTCCTTGGCCCGCACGTCCCGTGAGAGCAACCGGTGGGTTCCGATCAGAATGTCCACCGCTCCGCGCGCAAAGGCCGCGATGGCCTCCTTCTGCTCGCTGGCCGGCCGGAAGCGGGAGACGTGCTCGATTCTCACCGGATAGTCCTTCAGCCGCTCGGCGAAGGTGCCGTAGTGCTGCTGGGCGAGGATCGTCGTCGGCACCAGCACCATCACCTGCTTGCCGTCCTGCACGGCCTTGAAGGCGGCCCGCAGCGCAACCTCGGTCTTGCCGTAGCCGACATCGCCACAGATCAGGCGGTCCATCGGGCGCGGCGCCTCCATGTCAGCCTTGACGAAGTCAATCGCGTCACGCTGGTCGGGGGTTTCGCTGTAGGGGAAGGCCGCTTCGAACTCGATCTGCCACTCACCGTCGGGCGGAAAGGCGTGACCCTGGCGCCGCCTTCTCTCGGCGTAGAGGTTCAAAAGCTCGCCGGCCATCTCCCGGGCGGCACGCCGCGCTCGCGCCTTGACCGTGTCCCAGCGCGTGCCGCCGAGCTTGGAGAGCGCGGGCCCGTGCTCACCACCACCGCCGACGTAGCGGCTGATCTTGGCGAGCTGCTCGACCGGCATGAAGACGCGGTCGGTGCCGGCGAACTCCAGGTTCAGGTAGTCGCGCGTGATCCCGGCGACCGTCTTGGTGTCAAACCCGGCAAAGCGCGCCACCCCATGGTCCTCGTGCACGACGATGTCGCCGGTGCGCAGGTCCGCGAACGAGCGCAGCGCGCCCCGGCGACCGAGGCGGGCGGGGGCATCGACACCGCCGGTCGCTCGCCGCCGGCGGAACAGTCGCTGCTCCGGGATCACCGCCAGGTGGAACTGCGGCGCGATGAAGCCGTCGCGCAACCGCGCGTGGGCGAAGCTCAGTTGGCCGGAGCCTGCCGGTCCCGCCGGTGGTCCAGCGGGACCACCGGCGGTGTGCTCGCCGTCCAGCCAGCCGACCCTCAGGCGGCCGAGGTTGTAGGCGGCGCGCTCCCCCTCCCCGCGCACCGCAAAGGTGACGACCGTGCGGTAGCCGGAGCGGGTCAGCTTCTCGAGCTCCGGTTCGGCTTCGCGGATGCCGCGCGCGCCGACGTCCGCCGCCTGGCCGCGGAACTGGTAGCGCTGATCCTGGTCGATCGAGGAGAGACGGATTTGGGCGCGGGCGTCGAGCTCGCCGGCGATCAGCTCGGGGGCGAGGTACAGGTGATGTGCCTCCTGGTCGTGGAAGGCGACGGTCACGTCCTGCCAGTGGTCCGCGAGTGCGGGCGCGAGCTCCTCCTCGGCGGCCAGCAGCACAGCGGTCCGCGCGTCGATCAGCTCGAGCAGGCTGCGGAAGTCCTCGACCGGCAAAAGCTCGGTGATGTCCGGCCGGCTCTCCTCGCCCTCGGCGGCAGCGAGCTCGGCCAGCTCCCGGTACTCGGCGGCCAGCTCCGCGGCCGGCGCCACCTCGACCTCGTCGGCGTCACCGAGCGAGCGCTGCGTGAACGTGGAGAACCAGCTCAGGCGCTCGATCTCATCGCCGAACAGCTCGACTCGGGCGGCGCGATCCTCGGTCGCGGGAAAGAGGTCGAGAATGCCGCCACGGATCGCAAACTGACCGCGGTCCTCCACCTGGTCGACCCGCTCGTAGCCGGCCGCGACCAGGTCCGCCGCCGTCTCGCCGAGGTCGATCAGCTCGCCGCGCCGGAGCGTGAAGCCGTGAGGTCTAAGCGAGGGGTCGGGCACCTTCTCGGAGAGCGCCACGGCGCTCACCACCACGACCGGCGCGCCGGCCGCGTGCCGGTCTGGGTCGGGGTCAAGCAGCGCGTCCAGCGCCGCGATGCGCTGGCCGGTCAGGTGCGCGGGGGGCGCCAGATGCGACTCATAGGTGACCCCGCGGCTCGGGTAGTGGCGCACGCGCCGTGGCGCGAGCCAGGCCCGCAGGCTCGAGGCGAGTTCGCGTGCGTGGCGGTCATCGCCAGCCACCACGAGCGCGGGCCGGGCCGGCTCGCGGTCGAGCAGCGCCGCGATCAGGAACGGGCGTAGCGACTGCGAGACGAAGGCACGCCCACCGGCAGCCTGCAGTCGTGCGGTCTGTGGGTCCTCGTCGGCGTGGCGGAGCAGGCTGCGGAGCATCGCTACCTCACTCACTTAAGCAGCTTGAGCAGCTCCGCTGCGAGGAGCTCTTCCACGACGGCCGTGGCGGCGGCGATGAGCGCCTGGACCTCATCCCTTGGCTGCCTGAAGCGACCGAGGACGTAGGCGGCGACGAGCTCCGGGTCGGTGCTCGGCGGACGGCCGACGCCGATCCGCACCCGCTGAAAATCGGACGTCCCGAGCGCAGCCTTCACCGACTTCAGGCCGTTGTGACCAGCCAGCCCACCCCCGAGCCTGGTGCGTATCTCGGCAAACGGCAGGTCGATCTCATCGTGCACGACGATCACCCGCTCTGCGGGCACGTGCAGCGCGCCACTGGCGGGGCCGACCGACCTGCCGGCCTCGTTCATGAACGTCTGCGGCTCGAGCAGCGCGACACGCGCCCGCAACGGCATGCCGGTCTGCGGCTCGTGGCCCACGATCACGGTGCCCTGGCTGATCAGCCCACGGTATTTGGCGCTCGGCTTGCCGAGCCCCCAGCGCACCCGCAGCGAAGCGGCCACCAGGAAGCCGATGTTGTGTGGCGTCCAATCATAGGCCGGCCCGGGGTTGCCCAGGCCGACCAGCAGCCAGTCGACAGGGGCGCTGCGGCTTGGCGCCGGCGGCATCCGCGGACGGCTTTGACTACTGGTGTTGGCCGGCGCTGTCGGAGGCCTGAGCGTCGCCTTCCACGCCCGGGCTCTCCTCGCCGATCACCTCGGTCTCGAGCTCGACCACACCGGAGGCCTCCGAGGCGACCATTCCACGCGAGGTGCGAATCGTCGCGATCACGAGCTCCGGGTCGCCGATGATCGTCGTGCCCGCAGGCGCCTGGATCTCGCCGAGTGTGACACTGGCGCCGACCTTGAGGCCCGCGACGCTGTGCTGGATGACGTCGGGGATCGATGTCGGGACCGCCTCCACCACGAGCTCGCGCACGGTGTTCTCGAGGATCCCGCCGACCTTGACGTCGGAGTCCTCGACATCCAGGAGCTCGAGTGGCACAGGCTGCTGGATCGGCTTGTCGAGGTCCACACGCAGCAGGTCGACGTGCATCGTCTCCCCGCTGACGGGGTGGCGGGCGCGTTCCTTGAGCACCACCGGCTCGGGCTTGTCGCCGTCGAGCGACAGGTCGATGACGGCGCCGGTGCTGGCGAGCGCGTTGCGCAGCGTGCGAGCTTCGATCTGGAAGGAGACCGGGTCCTTGCCACCGCCGTATACGGTGCCGGGAACCTGGCCCT
>JAJZID010000334.1 GCA_021810705.1 Actinomycetes bacterium | reverse complement strand
CTTCACGACCCTGCGTGACCCCGCGGCGCTCAAGGGCAAATGTGGCCGCTGCGAGTTCCGCGAGGTGTGCGGCGGCAGCCGGGCCCGGGCCTACGCGCTGAGCGGCGACCCGCTCGCGTCAGATCCCACCTGCCCCTACGAGCCGGCACCGGCTCTCGCCTGAGCCGGGCACACGCGGCAGACTTGACAGTGCCGGCCTCATG
Organism: Actinomycetes bacterium; assembly: GCA_021810705.1. Lineage (GTDB taxonomy): Bacteria > Actinomycetota > Thermoleophilia > Solirubrobacterales > Solirubrobacteraceae > Palsa-465. Next base: position 2,415 of record JAJZID010000334.1, on the reverse strand, counting down.
ATCGCGAGCACGGATGGCGTGAGCGCGACAGAGAGCGCAACAGCAGCCGGCACACAGCTGGTTCCCACGCTGATTCAGGGCGGCATGGGCGTGGCTGTATCCGGCTGGCGGCTGGCGCGCGCCGTCTCGCTGAGCGGCCAGCTCGGTGTGATCTCCGGCACCGCCATCGCCGTGGTCCTCGCGCGGCGCCTGCAGGACGGCGACCCGGGAGGGCATCTGCGCCGAGCGCTCAGGCGCTTTCCCAACCGCGCGGTGGCCGAGCGCATCCTCGAGCGCTACTTCCGTGGCGAGCCACGCAGGCCCGGCACGCCATACAGAGCTGTGCCGGTGCCGCGCTGGCGCCCCAACCGCCTGTTCACGGAGCTGACCGTCGCAGCCAGCTTCGTTGAGGTGCTGCTCGCGAAGGAGGGCCACGACGGTAGCGTCGGGATCAACCTGCTCGAGAAGATCCAGATGCCGACACTGGCGGCGCTCTACGGGGCGATGCTCGCCGGGGTCGACTGGGTGCTCGTGGGCGCGGGCATCCCTGTCCACATTCCGGCGGTGCTCGAGGACCTTGCGCACCACCGCCCGACCTCGCTGCCACTGACGGTCAGCGGTGCGCAGCCGAGCGACGACTTTCACATGCACTTCGACCCGCGCTCGATCATCAACGAGCGCCCGGCGCCGCTTGAGCGCCCACGGTTTCTGGCGATCATCTCCTCGCACGTGCTGGCAAGCCACCTGGCCCGCAGCGAGGAGGGGCGCCCGTGGGGCTTCGTGGTTGAGGATCCGGTCGCGGGCGGCCACAACGCACCCCCGCGTGGGCGCCTGACGCTTAGCGAGAGCGGCGAGCCGGTCTACGGTCCGCGCGACGCCGTCGACCTCGAGGTGCTGCGTGAGCTGGGACTGCCCTTCTGGCTTGCGGGCGGCTACGGCAGCCCCGCCAGGCTGCGAGAGGCACGCGCCCAGGGAGCGCGCGGCGTGCAGGTGGGCAGTGCCTTCGCGCTGTGCGAGGAGTCGGGGCTTGACACGGAGCTGAAGGACGCCGCGCGGCGGGAGATCCTCGCCGCGCGCATGCGCATCCGCACCGACCCGCTCGCCTCACCGACCGGCTACCCGTTCAAGGTCGCGCAGCTGGCCGGCACGGCCGGCGATCCGGCCGCTGTAGCGCTGCGGCGCCGGCGCTGCGACCTGGGATATCTGACCTCGCCGTACCGTCGCGAGGACGGCACGCTCGGCTACCGCTGCGCGGCGGAGCCGGCCGAGGACTACATCGCCAAGGGCGGGGACGCATCCAGCGTCGACGGGCGGATGTGCCTGTGCAACGGGCTGTTGGCGGCCGCCGGGATGCCGCAGGCCAGGCCGGGTCTGGGCACCGAGGTTCCGATCCTGACACTCGGGGATGAGGTCGGCGAAGCGCTCGGCGCGATCGCGCCGGATGGGCGCCGCTATCAGGCCCGCGACGTGGTCGACTACATCATGTCGGGCGCCCTGGGGTAGCGCGACCGGGCATCAGCGCTCGCGCCAGCCGGCGAGGCGCTCGATCAGCCGGCGCGGCGCTCGATCAGCCGGCGAGGCGCTCGATCAGCGTCGCAGCGCGGGTGGGGCCGTCGTGTGCCGCCGCCCAGGCGGCCATCTCCGCCGTGCGGGCGGTGAGCTCGGGCATGAGGGCGAGCGCCCGCCGGGCGCTCGCCCTCAGCGTCAATGGGTGAAGTGCCGCCCAGGGCAGGCGCATGCCGGCTCCCGACCACACCAGCCGCACCGCGTTCTCGGCCATGTCGCCGCCGTGCGGCAGCGCCAGGACCGGTACACCGGCGGCCAGCGCCCGCACGACCGTGCCGTGGCCGCCATGGCAGATCACCAGCGACGCGTCGCTCATCGCCTGCTCGTAGGACATCCAGTTCACCAGCCGCACCGCACGGCCGGCGTTCACAGGCTGGGGGAGTGGACGGCGGTCAAGGGAGGCCAACACGCGCACGTCCAGGTCGCGCAGGCCGGCGAGGCTTGAGCGGAGCAGGCGGTGGGAGGGGTCCTTGGAGGTCGAGGGCGCGATCACGACCAGCGGTGCAGCGCCGGGCGGTGGGGCTGCTGCTGGTGCCGGAGGCTCCCACAGAAGCGGCCCGACGACGTGCACATGCTCGCGCCAGGAGCGGGGATACTCGAGCGCCGGAAGCGTCGCGACCAGGCAGAGCTCGTCGCTGAGGCCTCCGTGCAGACGGTCGGTCGGCGGCAGGCCGACGCGCGCACGGGTGGCGTTCAGCTGACGGCGGCCGATCCGCAGCCCGGCTTCCATCGGCAGCTCAAGCGCCCTCCACACACGTCTGCCCGCCCTGGTTCGGGGCGGCCGCACACCGCTTGCAAAAGCGGGCATGCCCGGCTCGCTGACAGGGTAAAGGTGCGGGATCAGCGTCGCTGCCGGGATGCCCTCAAGCT
>JAJZID010000333.1 GCA_021810705.1 Actinomycetes bacterium | reverse complement strand
CCACCCCGACGTGGCCGCGGTGGGGTTCATCGGCTCAACCGCCACCGGCCTTACGATCGCCCGCCGCGCCGCGGGCAAGCGGCTGCTGCTCGAGATGGGCGGCAACGGACCGCTGGTGGTGATGGCCGATGCGGACATCGACGCGGCCGCCCGCGCGGCTGTGGTCGGGTGCTTCCTGTGCGCCGGGCAGAGCTGCACCGCCGGGGAGCGGATCCTCGTGCACGAGGCTGTGCGCGAGCGCTTCGTCGCGGCGCTGGTGGAGCTGGCGGGGGCGCAGGCGGCGCTCGGTGACCCGTTCGCCGACGGCACCCAGCTTGGGCCGCTCAACAACGACGCCGTGGCGGCCAAGATGGACGCGCACGTGGCCGACGCGGTTGCGCGCGGTGCGCGGGTGGTGGCCGGCGGCCAGCGGGCCGCCGGCTTCCCCACCGACCTCTACTGGCCGGCGACGGTGCTCGATGGGGTGCCCACCGACGCGCTGGCCGCGACCGAGGAGACCTTCGGGCCGATCGCGCCGGTGATCGGCATCGGCTCGTTGGAGGAGGCGGTCGCGCTGACAAACGCCTCGCCCTACGGGCTGTTGGCGGCGATCTTCACCGCCGATTTGGCCGCCGCGCTGCGCTTTGCCGACGAGGCGCGCACCGGGCTTGTGAACATCAACGAGACGACCAACTACTGGGAGAACCACCTGCCCTTCGGCGGGCGCGCGGGCACGCTCAGTGGCGTCGGCCGGGTCGGCGGGCGCCACGCCTTTGACGCGCTCACCGACCTGCAGACGGTCGTGATCGGCTGAGGCGAGGGGCGGCAGGGTGCCGGCGCGGAGACCTGGACGCCTACGCGAGCTCGGGCGGTAGCGCCCTCGGTCCGTCGGGATAGAGCTCAGCCAGCAGCTCCGGGGTCATCTCAAGCGTGTTCGCCGCCTCGGCCGGCGCGCCGACGATCAGCCACAGCGCGTCTGTGTCGGTGTCGTTGAACACCTGGCGTACCTCGCCCGGTTCGACCAGCAGGCTTGACAGCGGTGTCAGCGTCAGCAGGTCCGACCCAACACGGACCCGGCCGGTCCCCTCAAGCAGCACGTAGAGCTCGTGTTGCGTGCGGTGGCGGTGGCGCGTGGAGGCCTGGCCGGGGGCAAGCCGCCAGAGCCTCGCGCCCAGCGTGGTTGCGCCGAGCTGCTTTGCCAGGTCGGTGTTCTGGACGCCCATCTGGTTTGACGGCCGCCAGTGCGCGTCGGCGGCGGTCAGGATCGTGTAGCCCATGGCGCGATTGTCACTCAGCGGCCGAGGAACTGCTCGGCGGCGTCCGCCAGCCCGTGCGCGATCGCCTCCTGGCCAGCGGCCGGGTCGGCCTGTGCGCGCTTGGGAGGGACCTGGCGTGGAAGAAGGCCGCTGGTCTTCGTCTAATTCTGAGCGTCCGTTGCGGGCCGTAGGTTTGAGCGGTGCCCACAGAACAGGAAACCCCGGCCGCGTCGAACGCTGCGCCGGGGACTATGCGCGCGATCTAACTGTCTCCGAGCCGGCTCCCCACCAGCCATGAGCGATCCCGCTCCAAGCCCTTCGACGCTTGTACCGGAGCGTCGGCTTGCACCGTACCGTCGCATCGTATTACGTGACCATGGGGCGCTGGAAGCCTGCTACGTCTGGAGCCAGGAGGTATCGCTCTCGCTGTTTCGTGACATCGCTGCTCTTGAGGTGGCGCTGCGCCTGGATGGCGCTCCAGCCCCCGCTCAGCGGATATGGCCAGCCGCACCCGTCGCCCACGGACGCCCGGGTGGCCAATCAGGGCATTGATTACCGGGGCACGACGGTGATGACGCAGCGGGTATCCGGCGCGCGGCCGAGTCGGGCATCGGCTGTCATGAGCGCGCAGTCCAGGCGCTCGGCGAGAGCGACGTATGAAGCGTCGTAGGCCGACAAGTTCTCACGCAGCTCCCAGATCCGGTCGAGGAGGCCGAGCACCGGATAGCGGGTGAGGCCGAGCCGACGCCAGCGGTCAAGCGCCTCCCAGGCAACATCGGGGGCCAGCCGCCCGGCCGCGACGTGACGGCGGAGCGCGTTGGCGACCTCGGAGTCGATGAGGTGCGGGACGTGGAGTTGCTCATCGCCAAAGGCTCGCCGCGCCGACCCGTTGTTGAGCAGCGCCGATACGGCGGCTGAGGCGTCGGCGACGATCACTGCTCAGCGCGTGCCGCCTCGATGTCGGCCACGATTACCGTCGGGTCGACACCGAGATCGGGAAGGGCGCCGAGCAACGCCCGGTTGTCCGCCCTTCGGGACACATCGGCAAGCTCTCGTACAGCCACCGCCCCGACCGACGTCCCATCCCTCCTCGCCAACCTCTCCAGGCGTTCCACGACATCTTCGGGCACGTTTCGGAGATAGAGCGTCCGCATGTCGCAATATGCTAGCAGATGTGTCGCATGTATACAGGGCACTGAGCCGGTGCGATCTTACAGCCGCACGCGTCCAGGATCGTGACTTCCCACTCGGCGAGCGCCAGGTCCGCCGGCGAGCACACCCGAGGTGCACCGCGACCACCATCGGCGCGCCGAGCAACGCCACGCACGGTGCGTGATCCTGGGCGCCCGGGGCCTCTCCGAGGACCACCAACCTAACGGGGCACTACTGGGC
>JAJZID010000019.1 GCA_021810705.1 Actinomycetes bacterium | reverse complement strand
CCGCGATCCGCACGACCCCGCGATCGAGTCCTTCGCGCCACCTGGCATCCCGATCGGCACGGTTTCGAGCACCAACCCGCAGAACAGCGTGCTGACAAACCAGGAGGAGCAGGTCACGCCACTCGCGGACCTGCAGCACCTCACGCTCGTGCAGATCCTGACCCGCCCCCACGCCGGGTAGCGCCAAGACGATCGTGAACGGCAGGGACGACAACACGCTTGCGCTCGTGGCCCGGATTGCGCTGATCGCGCTGGTCGCGGTCGTTTTGCAGGTGGCCGTCATCTCGCAGATCACGCTGTTTGGCGTGACCGCCGACATCACCTCGCTGACCGTGATGTCAATCGGCCTGCTGGCCGGCTCGATGGCGGGTGCGATCGCCGGTTTCGCGATCGGCCTGATGGTGGACGTGGTGATGTTTCAGACGATCGGCGTCACGTCGCTGCTGTTCATCGCGGTCGGCTACTGGTCGGGGCGCCTGCGTGAGCTGCGCGACCCCGCAAACGGACTCGCGCCGCTGCTGTTGGGGGCGCTCGCGACGGCCTTCACCGGTGTGGGCATGGCGGTCATCCAGTTTCTGCTCGGTGTCGAGGCGCCCGTCAGCCTGCTGCTGCTGCAGCAGATCGTCCTGCAGGTGCTGGTCAACAGCCTGCTCGCGCTGCCCGTCTACGAGCTGATCCGCCGCGTGCTCTACCGCGTGCTGCCGCGTGGACCCCGAGCCCGCGGCGCGCGCGCCTACACGGCTTCACTGAGCCCGCTCGAGCGGCCGTCAGAGCGGCTTGCGGGCGGCACCAGGGCGAGGGCACGCTGATGCTCGGACCGACGCCCGCAGACGATCGCACCCCTCCCATGACCCCGCAGCTGGCGCTGCGGGTGGCGTTTGTCGGCGGGCTGGCGCTGTTGATGTTCGCTGTGATCTTCTTCCGTCTGTGGTTCCTGCAGGTGCTCACAGGCAGCCAGTACGCGGCCCAGGCGCAGAGCCAGACCGTGCTCTCGATCCCGGTGCCGGCACCGCGCGGTGAGATCGTCGACGCAAGCGGGCAGCCGCTGGTGCAGTCGGTCCCGGTTCCGTCGATCCAGATTGCGCCCCGCAGCCTGCCGGGCGGCGGCGCCACGCTCGACCTCCAGCTCAAGCAGCCGGTCGTGATCCCCCAAGCCGCCGAGGTCGTGATGGCGCGTCTGGCGAAGCTGCTCGGGATGTCCGATGCGCCCACGCGCTGCACCTACACCGTCTACATCGCCAACAAAGGCCCCCAGGTCTCGCACGTCCAGCTCTCGCCGATCGCCTGTCTGGTGGCGCAGAGCGTCGCGCAGTCGCAGTACGGCAACGCGACCGTCAAGACCGACGTGCCGACCTACATTCAGGACTACATCGGAGAGCGCCAAACCGAGTTTCCCGGCGTGGTCTCGCAGGACACCTACCAGCTCAAGTACACGCTTGGAACCGCCGGCGCGCAGCTCTTCGGATACCTGAGCCAGGTCACTCCGGCCGAGATCAAGGACAAGATCTACAAGAGCGTGCAGGCCGGCGACGTCGTCGGGCAGTCCGGCCTGGAGGAGCAGTACAACCAGTACCTGCAGGGTGTGGACGGCAGCGAGGGTGTGAAGGTCAACGCCCAGGGCCAGTTCGAGGGCTACGCGAAGGCCACGGCGCCGCTGGTCGGCGACACGCTCAAGCTGTCGCTGAACGCGGCGCTCGAGAAGGTCGGGCAGCAGGCCCTGGCGACCTCGATCAAGGCCAACTCAAGCCTCGGGGCCGACGGCGGCTCGTTTGTCGCGATGGACCCGCAGAACGGCCAGATCTACGCGATGGGCTCAAACCCCACCTACAACCCCGCCTCGATCGCCAACGGCATCCCCACCAAGGAATGGTCCTACCTCAACAACCCCGCAAACCACGAGCCGCTGCTCAACCGCGCGATTCAGGGAGCGTTCCCGGACGGCTCGACCTTCAAGCCGGTCACCGCCACCGCGGCGCTTGAGACCGGGGTCTGGAAGCTGGGCGAGACCTTCAACGACTACCCCGGCCGGCTCTTCTGCCTGCCGGGCGCGCCGTGTCTGAGCAACGCCGGGCACGCCAACTACGGCGTCGTTGACCTGCAGACCGCGATCGAGGTCTCAGACGACGAGTTCTTCTACAACCTCGGCCGGCTGCTGAACGGCAACCCCGCCAACTATCCCAAGGGGTTCCCGCTGCAGGCGTGGGCGCGCCGCTACGGCCTCGGCCAGGTGACCGGCGTTGACCTCCCCGGCGAGAGCCCCGGCCTGATCGGCTCGCCCACGCTGCAGACGGCGCTGTGGAAGCAGGAGCTCGAGTGTCAGAACGCCACCGGTCCCTACAAGGGCGATCCAAAACATCCGGCGGTCATGGGTGACTTTGGCAACGAGGTGCTCTCCGGCGGCTGCGGCATCGCCAACGCCAGCTACTGGACGATCGACGACAACGTCGAGACCGGTGTCGGCCAGTACGACGACCAGGTCACACCGATCCAGCTCGCCGTCGTCTACTCCGCGGTCGAGAACGGTGGCACGATCGTCACGCCGCACATCGGCTCCGAGATCCAGTCGCCGACCGGAACGCTCGTGCAGAACATCAACCCGGCCCCCAAGCGCAAGCTGAACATCAACCCGGCCTACCTGGCCGCGATCCAGCAGGGCCTCTACCTGGCCGCGAAGGGCCCGCAGGGGACCTCCACCGACGTGATGTCGAGCCTGCCGCTGCCGGTCTACGGCAAGACCGGCAGCGCCGAGCTCAATGCGACCCCCAACGGCCCGACCGACGGCTGGTACGCCTGCTACGTGCCGGGCACCGCGACCAGAAAGCCGATCGTCGTCGTCGTCGACATCGAGCGCGGCGGCTACGGCACGAGCTCCGCCGCGCCGGTCGCGCGCCAGATCCTCTCGCAGTTCTACTTCGGCAAGCCGGGACCGATGGTCGGGCTGGGATAGTGTGGCTGTGAGCGCGACCACCCCACTGCAGCTGAGCGGCGAGTCCTCCACCCGCACCAGCGGCCAGCTGCTGCGCATCGACCCGCTGCTGATGTTCGCCGCGGTGGCGCTCTCGGCCTGCTCGATCGTGGTGCTGCACGCGCTGAACGTCCCACCATACGCCGGTGAGTACAAGCGCCAGGCGATCTTCGCTGGGCTCGGGATCGTGGTCGCGCTCGTGATCAGCCGCTTTGACTACTCGCGCCTGCGCGAGCTGCGCTACGTGCTCTACGGCCTGACGATCCTGCTCAACCTGGCCGTGTTTGCCTTCCCGGCGCCCGGCGGTAGCGCCGGCGCCTCGCAGCGACGGATACCGCTGCCGGGCTTCAGCTTCCAGTCGTCGGTGTTCTGCATGGTGCTCCTGATCCTGGCGCTGTCGGCCTTCGCGGTTGAGCGCTCAAGGCGGGTGGGCGAGCATCGCACAATCGCTCGCATCCTGTTGCTCGGGCTGATCCCGGCGATGATCGTGATGGCTCAGCCCGACCTCGGTGACGCGCTGATCTACGGGGTGATCTCGGTCGCCGTGCTGTTCTTCTGGGGGACCAGCTGGAAGCATCTGGCGGCGCTGGCGGCGCTGGTGGTGGCGGCCACCGTGATCGTCCTGACGGTGGCGCCGACTGTCGGCGTGCACGTTCTCAAGCCCTATCAGACGGCGCGCCTGACGACCTTCCTGAACCCCAACTGCAACCCGAACAGGGACACCTACTGCTACCAGCTGCACGAGGGCCTGATCGCGCTGGGCTCCGGGCAGAAGACCGGCACCGGGCCGGCCAGGGCCAGTCAGGCGACCGGCGGCTTCATCCCGGAGGCCGACAGCGACTTCATCTTCGCCACAGTCGGTGAGATGTACGGATTTGTCGGCGCCGCCGTCGTGATCTCGCTCTACGCGCTTTTGATCTGGCGCACGCTGCGGATCGTGATGATTGCCAAGAACCTGTACGGGACCCTGATCGCGGGGGGGATTCTCGCCATGTTCATGTACCAGATCTTTGTGACCATCGGCATGAACATGGGCATCATGCCGGTGACCGGCATCCCGCTACCACTGATCGCCTACGGCGGCTCCTCGGTGGTCACAACCTTCATAGCCATAGGCCTGCTGCAGTCGATCCACGTCCAGGCACGGATGTCGTCGGCGGGCAAGGCCCGGGCGCTGATCGTCTGACGGTTCGCCGTCGGACGCAAGAACTCGAAAAGGAACAGAAAATTGAAGAAGCAAGTGCTGGTCAGCGTCGACCGCGGCGAAACCCGCGTCGCCCTGCTCGAACGGGCCGGCGACCCGGCTCCCCGGCCCGCCGCTCCCACCACCGCTCGCCGACGGCGGCGCAGCGCCAACCCGGGTGCCGGTTACGCGGTGGCGGAACTCTATCTCGAGCGCCGCGGCAACCGCTCGATCGTCGGCAACATCTACAAGGGGCGGGTGGATAACGTGCTGCCCGGACTCGAGGCCGCGTTCGTCGACATCGGTCTTGACAAGAACGGCTTTCTGCACGTCGACGAGATCGTGCTGCCGGGCGTCGAGGCGCCGCGCCGCGGTCGCGGCTCGGGTCGCGACGCGGCACAGATCGGAGACCTGCTCAAACCCGGTCAGGACATCGTCGTGCAGGTTGTCAAGGACCCGCTCAAAACCAAGGGCGCACGCCTGTCCATGGATCTCACGATCGCCGGACGTTACATGGTGCTCGCGCCCTTCGGTGAGGGTGTGGGCGTGTCGCGCCGGCTCGATGAGCGCGAGCGCGAACGGCTCCGCAAGGAGGCCGCCAAGCTGGATCTGCACAGCGCGGGCGCAATCATCCGCACGGCCGCGCAGGGGGCCAAGCGCGCCGACCTGGAACGCGAGCTGCTCTACCTCTTCAAGCTCAACGAGGTGCTGGGCAAGCGGGTCGCTGAGACCGAGGCTCCGGCACTCGTCTTTCAGGAGGCCGACCTGTCGGTGCGCGTTGTGCGCGACATCTACTCCGGCGAGTTCGAGCGGGCGATCGTCGACGACGAGAAGCAGCACCATCGCCTCGTGTCGTTCTTCGCGCGTACCGCCCCCGAGCTCGTTGACCTGGTTGAGCTGTGGAGCGAAGAGCGGCCGCTGTTTGAGGCCTTCGGGGTTGATCGTGTGCTCGACTCGACGCTCTCGCGGCGTGTCGACCTGCCCAGTGGCGGCTACCTGGTGATCGACTACGCCGAGGCGCTGACCGTCATTGACGTGAACTCCGGCAGCTTCACCGGCAAGGGCAAGAGCGCCAGGCTCGAGGACACGATCACCAAGACCAACCTCGAGGCGGCAGAGGAGGTCGTGCGCCAGCTGCGGCTGCGCGACATCGGCGGGATCATCGTCATCGACTTCATCGACATGGCGCGTGCCAAGAACCGTGATGCCGTGCTCAAGACGCTGCGCAAGGCGCTCGACGAGGACCGCACAAAGACCTTCGTGGTCGAGATCTCGCCACTCGGGCTGGTGGAGATGACCCGCCAGAACGTCACCGAGGGCGTGCGCGAGATCATGACCAGACCGTGTCCAACCTGCCACGGTGAGGGCGTGATCAAGTCGGAGGAGACGATCGCGATTGAGTTTGAGCGGCGCATGCGCGAGCTCGCCACCAAGGTCTCGGCCGAGGCTCTGCTGATCCAGATGAACCCGCGTGTGAGCCAGGAGTTCACCGGACACGACGCGCGTGTGCTGCGCGCGATCGAGGCTGAGACCGGAAAGTGGTTCCACTTCGAGGGCTCGGAGGGGCTGCCGCTGGATCACTTCGCGGTGCTCATGGAGGCCGACCGCCAGCAGGTCCTGGAGCGCGCACTGCCGTTCCGCGAGGGTGAGGAGGTTTACCTCGAGATCATCGAGCCGCACATGTACAGCGCCGGCGACGCCGTGGCCAAGGTGGACGGCTACATCATCTGCGTGCGCAACGCGGACGCGGCGGTCGGCCAGAAGCGGCTGGTGCGCATCGAGCAGGTCGGGCGCACCGAGGCGGTTGCCGTGCTGATCGACCAACCGCCCCCCGCGGCCCCCAGCGCGGACGCGCCCGCGAGCGATACAGTAGAATCGTCTGTCCGGCATCGCGGCCGGCGCTCAACTGCGCGCCGGCCGACGGTAACGGCTGGTGCGGCGACCGCCGCCCACGAACCTTCCTCAGAGTGATCATGTACGCAATCGTCAAGACAGGCGGCAAGCAATACCGTGTCCAGGAGGGCCAGAGCCTGCTCGTTGAGCGGCTGTCGGTCGCAGAGGGCGAAAGCGTGTCGCTGCCGCCGCTGCTCGTCGTCGACGGCGACCGCATGCTCGACGGTGAAGCGCTGGCCACCGCCAGGGTCGCGGTGACGGTCCTCGCCCACGAGCGCGGGCCCAAGCTACGGGTCGTCAAGTTCAAGCCCAAGCGTGGCTACAAGCGGCGCAACGGCCACCGGCAGGAGTTGACCCGGATTCAGGTAACCAACATCGAGGCTGGCCAGGAGGCTGAGCATGGCGCATAAGAAGGGGCTCGGCTCGTCCCGCAACGGGCGCGACTCAAACGCACAGCGCCTGGGCGTCAAGGTCTTTGGCGGCCAGAGCGTTTCCGGCGGCGAGATCATCGTGCGCCAGCGCGGAACCCGCTTTCACCCCGGCGTCGGTGTCGGCATCGGCAAGGACGACACGATCTACGCCAGGTCAGCTGGCGTGGTGCAGTTCACGCGCGGCCGCAAGGGGCGCATGATCTCCGTGGCGCCGGCTGACGACGCGGCCTGAGCGCCACACCGCAACTCGTTGCGCTCAGCCGGTTAGTACGGCGGTGCACTGCGGGCAGCGCCGTGCCGCCGCCGGGATCGTCGAGGTGCACTCCGGGCAGGCCTTCACCGAGGTGTCCTCCGCGACAAAACGCTGTTTGAAACCCTCGTATGGCTTGACGACGAAGAAGAAGACGGCTGCCGCGACGCTCAGGAACGTGATCGCCGCATTGATGAAATCTCCGTAGGCGAAGTGGCTTGAGTTGATCGTGAACGACAGGTTGCTGAAGTTCGGCTGGCCGAAGATCAGCGCGATGATCGGTGTGATCAGGTCGGCCACGAGCGCCTTGACCAGCGCCGCGAACACCGTGCCGATCACAAACGCCACGGCCATCGCCACGAGATTGCCCTGCATGAGGAAGGCCTTGAACTCAGAGAGCGTCTTCATCGCCACACACCTCCGGTCACGGTTGGCTGATGGCGCAGAGCTTATGACATGAAGGACAGGGCGCGCATCCATGTGCAGGCCGGCGGGGGTGGCGACGGCTGCATGAGCTTCCGACGCGAGGCGCACGTGCCCAAGGGCGGCCCCGATGGGGGTGACGGGGGCCGCGGCGGGGATGTCGTGCTCGTCTGTGACGACTCCTACCGGGACCTGGAGCACTTCCGCCGCCAGCAGCACTTCAAAGCCAAGCGCGGCACGCATGGGCAGGGGGCGCAGCGCCACGGGGCCGATGGCCCACCGCTCGAGGTGCCTGTTCCGCCCGGCACGGAGGTTCTGCGTGAAGCGGACGCAGTCCGCTACGACCTGGTGCGCCCCGGTCAGCGCGCGCTGGTCGCCCGTGGCGGCGACGGCGGGCGCGGCAACCGGCACTTCACGAGCTCCACGCGCCAGGCGCCGCGCTTTGCCGAGCGCGGCCTGCCTGGGGAGGAGAGCTGGTTGACGCTTGCGCTCAAGCTGCTCGCGGACGTGGGGCTGGTCGGCGTCCCGAACGCCGGCAAGTCGTCGCTGATCGCACGTCTCACGCGGGCGACGCCCAAGGTCGCTGCCTATCCGTTCACGACGCTCGAGCCGGTGCTCGGGACACTGCACCACGACGATCGCCAGCTGGTGATCGCCGACATCCCCGGCCTGATCGAGGGCGCGTCCACCGGCGTCGGGCTGGGGCACGAGTTCCTGGCGCACATCGAACGCACGCGTCTGCTCGTGCATGTGCTGGACCTCGCGCCGCTCGACGGGTCAGACCCAGACGAGAACCATGCGACGGTGGAGCGCGAACTCGAGCTCTATCAGGCACGGCTCGCAACGCTGCCGCGGATCCTGGCACTCTCCAAGGCCGATCTGGTCACGCCGGAGCAGGGTGCCCAGGCGCGCGCGCGCTGGCAGGCCCGGCTCGGCGAGGAGGTGCCGGTGATCCTCACCTCGGCCGCCAGCCGGCTGGGGCTCGACGAGCTCGCGGTCGAGCTGTTGCGCCGCGTGCCGCTGCAGGACGCCGGGCTGACCGCCGCTGACGACGGCGGTGGCCAGCGGGCCACCGCCGGAGCGCCGAGCGCCGAGACGCTCGCCGAGCACCGCGTGTTCAGGCCTGCGCCGGTCGGCGGCTTTCGCGTCGAGCGCGACGAGGCCGGTGGCTTCAGGGTGATCGGCGCCGAGGTGGAGTCCATGGTGGCGCGCTTCGACCTCGATAACGAGGACGCGCTCGCCTACCTGGAACGGCGGCTGCGCGGGCTCGGGGTGATCCGGGCGCTCGAGGCAGCTGGGTTCGAGGCCGGCGATGACGTGGAGATCGCCGGGGTCAGCTTCGAACTGGAGCCGTAAGCTGGCGCCATGGGAGCGGTTGTGATCAAGCTTGGCTCGAGCGTCGTGGCAGACGACGAGGGCAGTGTGCGCGAGCAGGTGCTCGGGCGGATCTGCGACGACGTGGCGGCGCTGCACGCCGACGGGATCGCACCGGTGATCGTCACCAGCGGCGCGATCGCGCGCGGGCTCTCGGTGATGCGGATACCACCGGCGCGGCGCCCGCGGGCGATTGATGAGCTGCAGGCTGCGAGCGCGATCGGCCAGGGCAAGCTCTACCGTGTCTATGACGAGCTGCTTGCGGCCCGCGGGCTGCGCAGCGCCCAGGTGCTCCTGACCTTCTTTGACCTGAACGCCCGGACCCACTACCTGAACGTGCGTCACACGCTGAGCAAGCTGCTCGATTGGCGTGTGGTGCCGGTGATCAACGAGAACGACACGACCACCACCGACGAGATCTCCTTTGGCGACAACGACTTTCTGGCAGCGCAGGTGGCGATCCTTGTGGGCGCCGAGCGGCTGCTGCTGTTGACCAACACCGACGGGGTGTTCACGGCCGACCCGCGCAGCGACCCGCAGGCGCAGCTGGTGCAGACGATCGAGCGGCTCGATCAGCTCGAGGCGCTACAGATCACGCAGGCGACCTCGACGCTCGGGTCCGGTGGCATGCGGTCGAAGGTGGTGGCCGCGGAGATGGCCAGTGCCGCCGGGATCCCGACCGTGATCGCCAACGGGCGCCGTCCCGGTGCCGTGGCCGCGGCCGCGCGCGGGGAGCGGCTCGGCACCACGTTTGCGGCGCGCGAGGAGCGCGTGCCGAGCTTCAAGCTGTGGCTGAGGTACGCCAAGCCGGCGCGCGGCACCGTCGACGTCGACGCCGGTGCCGCCCGGGCGCTGCGGGAGGGGGGACGCAGCCTTTTGCCGGTTGGCGTCGTCGCGGTCGGCGGCGAGTTCGAGGCCGGTGATGCCGTGGAGGTCAGCAGTGCGGGCGAGCTCATCGGCAAGGGCATCAGCAACTACGCCGCCGCCGAGCTTGAGCGTGTGAGGGGCCTCAAATCCGCGGCGGTGCGCGAGCTGATGCCCACGGCCAGCGACGAGGTGGTCCATCGCGACTATTTCGTGCTCGCGTAGTCTTAGCCTCAGATCATGTCCACGGTCACCGCGCAAGCATCCGTAGCGGAACTCTGTGCCCGCGCCAAGCAGGCCTCGCGCACGCTGGCGACGCTCAGCGCCGCCGTCAAGAACGCGGCGCTCGAGGCGATCGCCGCCGCGCTTGAAGAGCGCGAGCGGGAGATCCTCGCAGCCAATGCGCGTGACCTGGACGCCGCGCGCCAGGCCGGTCTCGACGCTGCCCTGGTCGACCGCCTGGCGCTGGATCCTCGTCGCATCGCGAGGATCGCCGAGGGCACGCGCCGGATCGCCGCGTTGCCCGACCCGGTCGGTGAGGTGATCGACGGCTTCCGGCTGCCCAACGGCCTGGACGTGCGCAAGGTGCGGGTCCCGCTGGGTGTCGTGGCGGTCGTCTACGAGGCGCGGCCGAACGTCACGATCGACGCTGCCGCGCTGTGCCTGAAATCCGGCAATGCGGTGCTGTTGCGCGGCTCGCGCACGGCGATGCACTCCAACGCGGTGCTCGCGGCGATCGCCGCGGAGGCGGCGGCGGGCGCGGGTCTGCCGGCGGACGCGGTCACGCTCATCGCGGGCGGCGGTCGCGAGCAGCTGGTCGAGCTGGCGACACAGAGCGCGACCGTGGACCTGATCATTCCGCGGGGCGGCGAGGGCCTGAAGGACGCGCTCAAGGGCGTGGCGACCGTGCCGGTGATCTACGCCGCGTCCGGCAACTGCCACGTGTACGTCGATCGTGCCGCCGACCTGGAGGCCGCCCAGGCGATCATCGTCAACGCCAAGGTCCAGCGGCCGGGGGTCTGCAATGCGGCCGAGACACTGCTCGTGCACGCTGGCGTCGCGTCCGTCTTTCTGCCGCGAGCGTTGCACGCCCTGCACGACGCCGGGGTCACGCTGCACGGCGACGAGCGCACCCGCGCGCTCGTCCCAGAGCTCGCGATCCGAACCGCCACCGAGCAGGACTGGGACACCGAGTACCTGGCGCTCGAGCTGGCCGTGGCCGTCGTGGACGACCTCACCGCTGCGATCGCGCACATAAACCGGCACGGCAGCGGCCACTCTGAGGCGATCATCACGTCCGATACGGTTGCGGCACGAGCCTTCGAGCGCCAGGTTGACGCGGCCTGTGTGTATGTCAACGCCTCCACGCGCTTCACCGACGGCGGTGAGTTCGGCATGGGGGCCGAGATCGGCAACTCGACCCAGAAGCTGCATGTGCGTGGCCCGATCGGCCTGCGTGAGCTGTGCACTTACAAGTACTTGGTCGAGGGTTCCGGTCACGTCCGTGAGTGAGCCGGCTGGGCAGGCCGTCAGCGAACGCGTCGGCATCCTTGGGGGAACCTTCAACCCGCCGCATCTGGGGCATCTGATCTTCGCTCAGGAGGCCCACGAGCAGCTCGGCCTGGCGCGCGTGATCGTGATGCCGGCCGGGCAGCCGCCACACAAGCCCCTGCGGGAGGATCCGGGTGCGACGCACAGGCTGGAGCTCTGCCGGCGCGCCGTGGCCGGTGACGAGCGCTTCGTCGTGTCCGATCTCGAGGTTGGCCGGGTCGGCCCGTCGTACACAGCCGATACCCTTGAGGCACTGAAAGCGTTGATGCCCGATAGCGAGCTGTTCCTTCTCGTCGGCGGCGATGTCGCAGCCGGGTTGCCGAGTTGGCGTGAGCCGCAGCGGGTGCTCACCCACGCGAGGCTGGCCGTGGCGCAGCGCCGGGGCACCTCGCGCGCGGAGATCGACCGGGCACTCGCCGGCCTGCCCGGCGCGGAGCGCTCGGTCTTCTTCCGGATGCCTCAGATCGAGATCTCATCGACCGACATCCGTCGGCGCGTCCAGCAGCACCGGCCGCTCACCTACCTCGTTCCGCAGGCGGTGGCCGAGTACATCGCACAACACCGTATCTACGGAGGTATCAACCCGACATGACGCCCGAAGAGCTCACCCTGGCAGCCGCCGAGCATGCCTCCGACGCCAAGGCGGAGGCGATCGTCGCGCTCGATCTGCGCGAGCTGTCCTCTGTGGCCGACTACTTCCTGATCTGCAGCGGCCGTAGCGACCGGCAGGTCAGGGCGATCCATGAGCGCATCCAGCTCGGCGTCAAGCGCACTCACGCGCTGGCGCCGACCCGGGTTGACGGGGCGACCGCGGCGCAGTGGGTGCTCATGGACTACGGCGATGTGATCGTTCACATCTTCAGCCCGGAGATGCGCGAGTTCTACCGGCTCGAGCAGCTGTGGGGCGAGGCCCCGTCCAGAAGCTTCGATTTCGCGCCGGTTTGAGCCCGCACTGGCGCGCCCTTCAGAGCGCGCCCAGCAGCTTCGGCGCCACCTGCTTCTTGCGGCTCATAACGCCGGGCAGGTGCAGACAGCCGCCGTTGGGCGTGACCGCGAAGGCCTTGGCCGCCGCGGCAACCGCAGCCGGCTCGCCGTCGACCAGCAGCTCCGTGCTGCTGTCCAGCACGTCGGTCACCATCAGCGCGTAGAGCGCCACCTGCTGACCGGCGCGCTCGCGTGCCATCGCCCTGAGCAGCTCGCCCTCGCGCTCCAGCAGGCCGTTGCCGACGACCTCAACCTGTGCGATCACGAACGGCGTGCCGCCGGTGGACTGGTAGGCCTTGGCGTCGCGCCGGACAAGGTCCTCGGCGGCGTCGGCGGCGACATCAGAGGTCTCCTCGAACATCTGGCGGCCGAACGCACGGGCGTCCAGCTCGAGCACGCGCTCAAGGTGCTCCACCACCGCGGCGTCGCGCTCGGTCGTGGTCGGCGAGGCGAGAATCACCGTGTCGGAGAGCACCGCGCAGAGCAGCAGCAGCGCCGCTGAGCGGCTCGGCTCGACGCCACTGCGGCGGAACCGCTCGACGACCAGGGTCGAGGTGGACCCGACCGGATCGAACGTCGCCCGCACCGGAACCCTGGTCTCGATCGAGCCGATGTGGTGGTGGTCGAGGATCTCGACGATCTCAGCCTGGTCGATGCCGGGCACGCTCTGTGCCTGCTCGGCGTGGTCGACCAGGATCACGCGGCGGCGCACCGACGAGTCCAGATCGGAGCGCGAGACCAGGCCGATCGGCCGGCACTCTGCGTCACAGACGAGCGCGGCGCCATGACGCGAGTCCCTGATCTGCACCGCGACCTCGCTGATCAGATCGTCGACGGTTGCCATCACCTGATCGTGCTCGACCAGCTCGTGACAGGGCGCGGCGAGCGTGATCATGCGGGCCGCGACGTAGGTGTCAAGCGGTGAGCTGACCACGGCCGTGTGCCGCGCGCGCGCGAGCTCAAGAATCTCGGGCGCGGGTCGGGCGTTGCCCGCGAGCACGAGCAGCGCCAGGTCGTGCTCCAGCGCGCCGCGCTGGGCGCGCGGGCGGTCCCCGACAACCACGATCGCGGCGCCCGCGATCCCGGCCTCGCTCTCAACTGCGCTTGCATGGATCCAGATGCGGCCGATGAGCGGCCGGTCCTCGCCCGCCAGGAGCTCGCCGTCCAGTGCGTCGACCACGGCCTGCAAGCGGGTTTGCACGCGCACCTCGGAGCTGGCATGCGACTCGCGCACGTAGCGGCGGGCGAGCGAGCGGGTCGAGACGATC
Organism: Actinomycetes bacterium; assembly: GCA_021810705.1. GTDB lineage: Bacteria > Actinomycetota > Thermoleophilia > Solirubrobacterales > Solirubrobacteraceae > Palsa-465. Next base: position 2,144 of record JAJZID010000019.1, on the reverse strand, counting down.
CCGGCCAGAACGCCCGCCTCGTCGATCACGGGAACGAGGTCGTAGTCACTGTGGTCGAGCGCCAGACCCGCTTCGCGAATCGGGTCATGGGCCTGCATCCGCGGGAACTCGGTTCGCATCAGATCCCCGGCGCGCAGCCTGATGTGCGGCAGCAACTCGGGCTCTGAAAGCCCCGCGCGCTCGAGCGCCCAGCGCGTCTGGGGGTTGCACTCACCGAGTCGGACGGGGATGTAGACGGTCCCCGGATCCAGTGCCGACTTGAGCTCCGCGTAACCGATCGCAGCGCCGATCGAGTCCGTATCGGGGTTGCGGTGGCCGCACACGTAAACAGGTTGCACCCAGCGATTATCTCGATATTGCAGCGAAGCCGCTCGTCAGGCGCTAGCGTGCGGCGCATCAGCGCCTTCGCCCGCATGTGACGACGGCGATAACCGACATCGGAGCCTTCAATGCCTTCTGCACCCAAACTGCTGCCAACGCAGATCCCCGAGGGAACCTCCAGCGGGATCAGATACCGGCTCGAGGGCGAGCTGGTGCCGGTCCTGCACCTGGCGCTCGACGGCAGCATGCCCGTCTACTTCGAGCACCACGTGCTGCTGTGGAAGTACCCGAACCTGCAGATCGGGCTGCACCCGTTGCGCAAGGGGCTCGTGCGCCGCGCCTTTGCCGGCATGCCGCTGCTCCTGCTGCAGGTCGAGTCCGGCGGCGAGGTCGCCTTCAGCCGTGACGCACCTGGGCACGTCGTCGCGCTGCACCTGCCGGCGGGCGCTGGTCTGCAGGTGCGCGAGCACCAGTTTCTGGCGGCTACGCAGAACGTTGAGTACGACTACAGCCGCATGAAGGGCTTTGCCAACATGATGTACGGTGGCGGCTTCTTCATCGACCAGTTCATGTGCTCAAGCGGCGAGGGGGTAGTCTGGGTCCACGGGTACGGCAACGTGTTCGAGAAGACGCTCGAGCCGGGCGAGTCGATTGACATCGAACCGGGGGGCTGGCTGTACTACGACCATTCGGTCTCGATGAGCCAGGAGGTCTACGGGTTCAAGACCGGCCTGCTCGGCGGCGGCGGCAACCTCGTCTTCAACCGCTTCACCGGCCCCGGCCGCGTCGGGTTGCAGAGCGCCTACTACCACCCGCCAGGAGCTGAAACGGGGGCTGGTGGCGGCCAAGCACAGGCGCCCGGCGTTGGCGGGTTGCTGGGCGGTCTGCTCGGAAACTGATGGCATTCGCGCCGGGACACCTGCAGCAGCACCCGCTCCCTTCCGGGGTGGTGGGGGCGCTGTCCCTCTCCGGATACCAGCTGCTGGTTGACGTGGCGGGTGTGGGCGCCGGCCGTCTGGGGCCGCAGGCGTTCCTGCTCGCGGCCCCGGACCCGGAGGGAGCGGACGTCGACGCGCTCACCCACATCTCGCTGCACCAGACCCGGCTGGGTGCGGAGCGCGAGGCGTTCGCCTACCAGCAGCTGGCCGCCCAGCTCGGCTACCTGCGGCTGTCCGGTTACAGGCTCGGCCTTGAGCGCTCCGGGCTGCGCTCGAAGATCTCGCTGATCGACCCGGCTAGCGGCGCGATCGCCATGAGCATCCCCGACAAGCATCCCGGCCGCCTGTTCGGTGCCGGCCGGGATGTGAGCTCGCTGCTGGCGCAGGCAAAGGCGCTGCCGTCGGCCGGACCGCCACCCGACCTCAGCCGGCCGGAGCTGTTGCATCAGACGCTTGTCGCCCTGGCGCTGGCGGATGAGGACACGAGCGGCGAGCAGGCTGTGGAGCTTGCCGATCGAGCGGTCGAGCTCTCGCGTGGCGATCCGACGCTCGATCCGGCAGCCGCGCTCGCCAGGGCACGCGAGGGCTCGCAGCTGGACGCCTGAGATGCCGCTGTTCCTGATCGCCGCAACGCTGGTTCACCGGGTCAACCGCTACCGGGTCGCGAGCCTGCTGGTCTTCGCCTGCGCCGTGCTCGTGATCGGCGCCGCGCTCTTCTCGGCGACCCAGCACGTGTCCTTCGGGATCGGGATCTACTGGGCGGTCACGACCGCCACGACCGTCGGCTACGGCGACGTCACGCCGCACAACACGATCGGCCGGATCATCGCAATCGCCGTGATGCTCGGCACAATCCCGGTGGTCGGGGCGGTCTTCGCGCTGGTT
>JAJZID010000332.1 GCA_021810705.1 Actinomycetes bacterium | reverse complement strand
ACGCCGCGCGCGTACCGGTGGCGGTCGCCAGCCTGCTCGGCGTCAACCTCACCGAGCTGGGCGAGCTCGCGCTCAGAGCCGCGCCGGGATCCGGCGGCGTCGTGCTGATCCCCTACTTCGAGGGTGAGCGCACCCCCAACCTGCCCGAGGCGACCGCCTCGCTGCTCGGCCTGACACTCGCCTCCACCACACGCGAGAACCTCGCACGCGCCGCCTACGAGGGCGTGCTGTGCGGTCTGGCGGCCGGTCTCGACGCGCTGCGCGCGGTGGGCGTGCAGGAACGGCGCCTTGCGCTGATCGGCGGCGGTGCCCAGAGCCCGGCGCTTCAGCGGATCGCCACGCAGGTCTTTGACTCGCCGGTCACGGTCCCGGAGCCGGGCGAGTACGTCGCCCACGGCGCCGCCATCCAGGCGGCATGGGCCCTGACCGGTGAGCGGCCATCCTGGCCGCTCACCCCCGCCACCGACCTCACACCCGACCCCCACCCGGCGATCCGCACCCAGTACGCCCACCGCCACTCAGAGCTCTCCCACCCGCGCTCCACGCCGCTCTGATCAGCGCAGCGGACGGCCACAGCCAGGTCCGTCTAACGTTGGCGCGGTGAGCTTGGCGGATCAGAAATATGTGCTGGTCACGACATTCCGCCGAGACGGGCGTGCCGTTGCGACACCCGTTTGGCTTGTCGAGCTGCCGGGCGGGGCGTTCGCGTTCTCGACCGGAGGCGATTCGGGCAAGGTCAAGCGCCTGCGACACACCCCGCGGGTGACGCTGCAGGCCTGTGACCGCCGCGGCGCCGGTGCTCACGGCCCGGTGTATGACGGCCAGGCGCGATTGGCCACCGCGACCGAGCTCGAGCAGATCCGGGCCGCGATCAAAACGAAATACGGCGCGATGGCCACGCTGATCGATTTCGCCGAGTCGGTCACGCAGCGGATCCGCGCCAAGCGGTCCGGGCCTGGGCGCGTTGGGGTGATGATCAGCCTCAGCTGAGGCTGGTCGGGCCACCGGCACTCACATCTTTCTTACACGCTTTCTACGCCGCTCTGACACGTGCAGCGCAGGCTGTGCGCATGAACCGAACGCTGACACTGGGCAGCCTCAGCGGCAATTCGCCGCGGCTGCGCGCCCGGCGGCCATGGCACAGCGAGCGCTCAGTCGATGTCGCCGCCGCCCTCGGGGGGCTCGGGCTCGGCGTCGTGCTCGCGATGGCCCTCACCGCCCAGAGCTGGCACACGCTGAACGCCCCCGGCGGCTGGACGACCTTCGCCGCCCGTCTGGCGGGCCTGACCGGCGCCTACCTGCTTTTGATCACGGTGCTTTTGGCCGGACGCATTCCGGCGGTCGAGCGCGTGCTCGGCCACGACCAGCTGATCCGCTGGCACCGCCGGCTTGCACCCTGGGCGCTCGTGCTGATCGCGCTGCACGGCCTGCTGGCCGTGATCGGCTACGGCCAGACCCTGCACATCGGCCCGCTGCACCAGTTCTCACGCCTGATCACCAGCTACCCCGGCATGCTCGCCGGCGTGGTGGCGTTCCTTTTGCTGGTGGCGGCCGCGGTCACCTCGGCGCGCATCGCGATGCGGCACATGCGCTATGAGACCTGGTGGGTCGTTCACCTCTACACCTACCTGGCGCTCGCGCTCTCGCTCTCGCATCAGCTGACAACCGGGGTGATGTTCATCGGCCATCCCGTGGCGCGGGCGCTGTGGACAGCACTCTTCATCGGCACCGGCGGGGTCGTGTTCGTCTACCGGGTGCTGCTGCCGCTGTGGCGCAGCGTCTTTCACCAGCTGCGGGTGGTGGCGGTCACGCCCGAAGCACCGGGCGTGAACTCGGTGCTTTTGGCCGGCCGCGGCATGCGCCGTCTGCCGATCTCCGGCGGCCAGTTCATCCAGCTGCGCATCCTGCGCCGCGGGCTGTGGTGGCAGGCGCACCCGTACTCGGTCTCGGCGGTTCCAGACGACAAACACCTGCGGATCACGGTGCGCGCGGTCGGCGACCACAGCGGCGCCATGGCCAAGCTCAAGCCCGGCACGCGCGTCGCGATCGAGGGCCCGTACGGCGCCTTCACGGCGGACGCGCTGCGCAGCGACCGCGCCCTGCTGATCGGCGCCGGCGTTGGGGTCACGCCACTGCGGGCACTGCTCGAGGACCTGCCGGCAAACGTCGACGTTGTGATGCTCACGCGCGCCCACGACCAGCAGAGCCTGATTCTGCGGGAGGAGCTGCACACGCTGATCAACCATCGCCGTGGCCGCCTGCACGAGCTTGTCGGCAGCCGCGAGCACGTCCGGCTCGACGCGCGCACGCTGCGCAAGCTGATCCCCGACGTCGCCCACCGCGACGTGTTCGTCTGCGGCCCGGCGGGCTTCACCGAGCTGATGCTGCGAGCGCTGCACACGCTGGGCGTAGCCGACGAGCGCATCCACCACGAAGCCTTCGCCTTCTAGAGCACAGGAGATAAGACGATGAGACGCGCACCAATCGTGATCGCCGGGACGGCCGCGGGAATGGCGGCGGTGATCGGCTACCACGTCAGCGGCCCACGCGGACCACTGCTCGCAGGCACGAGCGTCGGCGCCACACGCACGGCGAACACCACCGCCGGCTCGACACAGACGGCCTCATCGGCCAGCACGGCATCCGGGTCCGGTTCGG
>JAJZID010000331.1 GCA_021810705.1 Actinomycetes bacterium | reverse complement strand
GAGAACAGGTACCCAAGGCCGTGGTGGAAGCCGTTGATCGCGAGGATGATCGCGATCCCGAAGGTGCCCATCAGCTCGACATACACGCCATAGCGCGCGACCCGCGCCATCACGGCGGTGCCGGTGATGTTCATGAACGTCTGGATCCCGACAAGAACGAGCGTGACGATCAGGATCGTCACATGGGCGCTCGGGTTGATGTTGGCCCCGAACCAGTTGTGCAAAAGCGAGGTGACGTAGCTGACCACACCGGTGTCCACAGAGGCGACCGTGACCAGCAGCGCGACCCCGTAGAACCAGCCGACAAACCAGCCGTAGCCGGCGCCGACCGAGAACTTGCCGTAGTTGTAGAGCGCCCCGGCCACGGGGTAGTGGCTGGCGAGCTCGCCGAACACGAGCGCGACAAACAGCATGCCGATCAGCGGCACGAGCGTCAGCCAGATGTATGAGGGGCCCGCCATCCCGAGCCCGAGCACGAACAGCGAGTAGATGCCCACCATCGGCGAGAGATAGGTGAATGCGACCGAGAAGTTCGAGAACAGACCCAGGACACGGGTCAGCTGGGGCCGGTAGCCGAGCTGCTCGAGCCGCTGGTCATCTGTGAGCGTCGCCGCATTCACCGCAACGCCCGCCCCGGCCTGTGGACCACTACCGCTTGACACCCTCATCGCCTCCTGTCGTGTGGTAACGGGACTTCTATCACGGCGCGCGGCCAGCGCCATACGCCTCGGCGGCAAAGACACGGGCCAGCTTTGGCCGCAGCGGCTAAGCGGGCAGGTCGGGCGGTGTCAGCCTGTAGCTGACGGGCGTGCGCGAGAGCTTCAGCGGGTTACGCGGCAGTTTCACCACCGAACCGTCCGGGCCTGCCAGGGCAACGATCGGCTCGAGCCCAAGCCGTGCGGCCAGCTCGAAGGCGCCGCCCAGGTCGTTGACCGCACCTGCGGGCACGCGCGCATCGGTCAAAAGCCGCGTCCACTCGGCCGCCGGCCGCGCCGCGAGCAGCCGCTCGAGCTCCAGCCTGAGCGCCTCACGGTGCTCAACCCGCGCCGGGTTGGTTGCAAAGCGCTCGTCGGCGGCGAGCGCCGGCGCGCCCAGCACGCGGCAGAGATCCTGGAACTGGCGGTCGTTACCCACCGCCAGCACGAGCCGCTCGGCGCCCGCGCGAAAGACCGCGTAGGGCGCGATGCTCGGATGCTCGTTGCCCATACGGCCCGGCACGACGCCGGCGGCCGTGTAGGAGGAGGACTGGTTGACGAGCGCGGCCAGCAGCGCCGAAAAGAGATCGACCTCCACCAGCTGGCCCTCGCCGGTGGCGTTGCGGTGCGCCAGCGCCGCCAGGATCCCGACCGTCGCAAACAGGCCCGTGATCACGTCGACGAGCGCCACACCAACCTTCTGCGGCTCTCCGTCGGGCTCGCCGGTGATGCTCATCAGGCCGCCCATCGCCTGCACGAGCAGGTCGTAGCCGGGCAGCGCGGCCGCCTGCGGCGTGCTGCCGAAGCCCGTGATGGAGCAGTAGATCAGGCGCGGGTTGACGACGGCCAGCTGCGCGTAGCCGAGCCCGAAGCGTTCGAGCAGCCCGGGCCTGAAGTTCTCAACGACGACATCAGCATCGGCGACCAGACGCCTGACGCGCGCCAGGTCCGCGTCGTCAGCCAAGTCGATCGCGATACTGCGCTTGTTGCGGTTGACCGCATCAAAGTAGGTCGAGCGCCCCTGGGCGTCGTATGGCGGCCCCCAGGCCCGCGTGTCGTCGCCGGTGCCCGGACGCTCGACCTTGGTCACCTCCGCTCCCAGGTCACCAAGCACCATCGTCGCAAGCGGCCCCGCCAACACACGTGAGAAGTCCAGTATCCGCAGGCCGGCAAGCGCGCCGTCGCCAACTCCGTCGTTCATCTGCAACGATGCTAGGCGCTTTTTACACCGGGCCTCGGAGTCAAGTGGAAGCTCAGCCACCGGACCGAGGAGAGATGCGCTCAAGGAGCCGCCCACATGACACGCCCGCACGACTTCCTGGACATTGACTTCCTGCTCTCCGACGAGGAGCGCGAGATCCGCGACATGGTGCGGCGCTTCGTGGCTGAGCAGGTCACGCCCTACGTGGGTGAGTGGTTTGAGCAGGCGACGATCCCGCGCGAGCTCGCGCCGGCACTCGGCTCGCTAGGGCTGCTCGGCATGCACCTGGAGGGCTACGGCTGCGCCGGCGCAAGCGCGACCGCCTACGGCATCACCTGCACCGAGCTTGAGGCCGGTGACAGCGGCGTGCGCAGCCTGGTTTCGGTTCAGGGGTCGCTGGCGATGTTCGCGATCCACCGCTGGGGCTCCGAGGAGCAGAAGCAGGAATGGCTCCCCAAGCTGGCCACCGGCGAGGCGATCGGCTGCTTCGGCCTGACCGAGCCGGACGCGGGCTCCGACCCTGGGGCGATGCGCACCCACGCGCGCCGTGACGGTGAGGACTGGATCCTGAACGGGCAGAAGATGTGGATCACAAACGGTTCCGTTGCGGACGTGGCCGTCGTCTGGGCTCGCACCGACGAGGGCATCAGGGGCTTTCTCGTGCCACGCGACACCAGGGGCTTCACAGCCCCGGAGATTCACCGCAAGCTGTCGCTGCGCGCCTCGGTGACATCTGAGCTGGTGCTCGACGACGTGCGCCTGCCAGCAGCGGCGCAGCTACCGCTGGCCACATC
>JAJZID010000330.1 GCA_021810705.1 Actinomycetes bacterium | reverse complement strand
CGTCGAGTCCTTCGAACGGGCGATCGACGTGGTGTTTCTGGCGCAGGAGATCGTCGTCTCGCCGTCCAGCTACCCGACCGATGAGATCGCGACCAACGCCCGCGCCTTCCGCCAGCTCGGCCTGGGCTACGCCAACCTCGGCGCCTACCTGATGGCCAACGGCCTGCCCTACGACTCCGACGAGGGCCGCGGGATCGCCGCCGCGATCACGGCCCTGATGACCGGCCGCGGCTACCTGCGCTCGGCCGAGGTGGCCGCCGCGATGGGGCCCTACGACCGCTACGGCGAGAATGCTGAGCCGCACCTGGCGGTGATGCGCATGCACCGCGACGCGGCCTACGCGCTGGCCGACGAGCAGTGCGCCGACACGGCCCTGCTCGAGTCGGCGCGTGACACCTGGGACCGGGCGGTGGCGCTTGGAGAGGAGCACGGCTACCGCAACGCGCAGGCCACGGTGCTTGCGCCGACCGGCACGATCAGCTTCCTGATGGACTGCGACACCACCGGCGTTGAGCCTGACTTCTCGCTGGTCAAGTTCAAGGAGCTGGTCGGCGGCGGACAGATGACGATCGTCAACCGGACGGTGCCGCTGGCGCTGCAGACGCTCGGCTACGGCGACCAGGAGATCGAGCAGATCAGCGCCCACGTCAACGAGCACGGGACGATCGTCGGCGCGCCGGGTCTGCGGGCGGAGCACCTGCCGGTCTTTGACGTGGCGGTCGGCGAGCGGGCGATCTCGCACATGGGCCACATCAAGATGATGGGTGCCGTGCAGCCGTTCATCTCGGGCGCGATCTCAAAGACGGTCAACATGCCCCACGAGGTGAGCGCCGATGACATTGCCGACGCCTACCTGCAGGCTTGGCGACTGGGGGTCAAGGCGCTGGCGATCTACCGTGACGGCTCCAAGACGGCGCAGGCGCTGCGCACCGACGCGCAAAAGGATGCGCCAAACCCGGCGGATCTGGAGGCCGAGATCCAGCGGCGCGTCGCCGAGGCGGTCGCGACCGCGCCGCCACGGCGCAACCGCATGCCACGCGAGCGCGAGTCGATCACCCACAAGTTCTCGGTCGGCGGCCACGAGGGCTACATCACCGCCGGCAAGTACGACGACGGCAGCGTCGGCGAGATCTTCCTGACCGACATCGGCAAGGAGGGCTCGACGATGAGCGGGATGATGAACGCCTTCGCAACGTCGATCTCGATCGCGCTGCAGTACGGGGTACCGCTCGAGACGCTGGTGCGGAAGTTCAGCTACATGCGCTTCGAGCCGGAGGGGATGACGACCAACCCGGAGATCCCGTTCGCGAAGTCGATGCCCGACTACATCATGCGGTGGCTGGCCTCGCGCTTCCTGGACGCCGAGATGCAGGAGGAGCTTGGGATCCTGACCCCGGCGGTGCGCGCCCGCAGGGCCGCCGAGGACGCGGCCAGCTCGCACGCAAGCGACACCTCAGTACCCGCCGTGCAGATCCAGCGCCAAGAGCAGCGGCGTGAGGACGCGGCCGGCGGGACGCGCGCACCGGGCGCTGGCCCGGCCGCGTCAGGCGGCTCGCCCCAGGCAGCCAAGGCGCCGACCTCGGCACTCACCGACAGCCCACCGGTGCGACCCGCAGGTGCCGCCCGCGGCCCGCTTGGCCTGGACCTCGGCCCCGCCTGTCAGCAGTGCGGCGGCATGATGCAGCGCACCGGCGCCTGCTACACGTGCTCGAGCTGCGGCTTCAACACCGGCTGCGGTTGATGAACAGGGCCGGTCAACGAGGACCGGCGGCCGTCTGGTGAGACTGGAAGGACCTGGGGCCCGCACGACGCGGGGCCCAGGTCGCATGGCGGCCGCTTCAGTCAGCGGCCCGCACCGCAGCCGCGGGCGCCGTTACCCGGGGTGAGTGCTGCAGCCAGGCCGGCGCCCACCAGTTGTAGCGGTCGAAGAGGAACATGAGCGAGGGCACGATCATCAGGCGGATCACGCTGGCGTCGATCAGCACGCTCGCTCCGAGCCCAAGGGCGAGCATCTTGATGTCCACCTTGGTCGAGAGCAGGAACGCGAAGAACACGCTGGCCATGATCAGCGCCGCGCAGGTGATCACGAGCGCCGTCTGAGCCAGGCCGCTGGCGACGCTCTTGGCGTTATCGCCGCTCTGGAGCCAGTGCTCGCGGATGCGCGATACCAGAAACACCTCGTAATCCATCGACAGGCCAAAGACGATCGCAAAGATGATCATCGGCACATAGGATTCGATCGGCACGGTGCCGTCGACGCCGAGCAGGCTCGAGCCCCAGCCCCATTGGAAGACGGCGACGAGAATGCCGTAGGCGGCCCCGATCGAGAGCAGGTTCAGCACCACCGCCTTGACTGCGACCACAGGGCTGCGGAACGCCGCCAGCAGCAGGACGAACGCGGCGGTGAGCACCACCGCGATGATGATGCCCAGGCGGGCCGTGACGGTGTTCACGAACTGAACCGTGGCGGCGGTGCCGCCGGTCACATACGCCTGATCACCGGTGCCGGCCAGAGCCTGCGGCAGCACCTGGTATTGCAGGCGATGGACCAGGCTCGCGGTCGCCGTGGCGCCCGGGCCACTGCCGGGCAGCACCTTGCCGACGATCAGGCTGCCGCCGTCCGCCAAACTCATGCGCGGCACCGAGCTCACATCGGCCTGTGCGCGCAGCACCGAGCGCAGGTGTGAGGCGAGTTCCGTGC
>JAJZID010000329.1 GCA_021810705.1 Actinomycetes bacterium | reverse complement strand
CATCTTCGACACGCCGATGCTGGCGGCGATGCCGGAGGAGCTGCGCCGCTCGCTCGGCGCTCAGGTCCCGTTCCCGTCGCGTCTGGCTCACCCCGATGAGTACGCTGCGCTGGCCTGTCACATCGTCGCCAACGCGATGCTCAACGGCGAGGTGATCCGCCTGGACGGCGCGATCCGCATGGCGCCGCGCTAGCGCGTGGGTGGCGCGGTGCAGGAGATCACGATCACCGGCGAGACGATCCGCCTGGGTCAGCTTTTGAAGCTCGGCGGCGTGGTCGAGAGCGGCGGCGCTGGCAAGGAGCTGCTGGCGGCCGGCGAGGTGCGCGTCAACGGTGGTGTGGAGACCCGTCGCGGCCGGCAGCTGGGCGCCGGTGACGTTGTCCAGGTGGGGGAGTGGGAGTTTCGCGTCAGCGCCGGACGCTGAGCAGCTCGCCGAGCCGCGAGTGGCGCCGATCGGTGTCGGGGGTGCGGGCCGCACGGGCGACCAGTGCCCGGCTGCCGACGATCACCGTCGCGAGCTTGGCGCGTGTGACCGCGGTGTAGAGCATCTCACGGCGCAGGAAGAAGGCGCCCGCCTGCTCGTGCGCGACGATCAGCGCGACCGGCAGCTCGATTCCCTGTCCGCGGTGCACCGAGCAGGCGTAGCCCAGCCTCAGGCTCTCGGCCTCCTCGGGCGCCATCCGGAAGAGCTGCTCGTCGCTGCGCAGAAGCAGCGCAGCCGCCTCGCCGTCTGAGCCTGCGAGCTCGTCCTCCAGGTACAGCACGGTGCCGTTCATCAGACCCTTCTCGTGCAGGTTGCGCCCGGTCATCATCAGCTTGTCGCCGATCCGCAGCCGACCGCTGCCGACCGGCACACCGTGCGGGTTCAGCGCGTCGCGCAGAGCGCTGTTGAGCGCGTCGATCCCGAGCTCGCCGCGGTAGACCGGGGCAAACACCTGGATGTCTGAGACCGGGTCGATCTCGTAGTGGGCGGGCAGTCGCTCGGTCACCAGCGCGACGATCAGCGCGAGCGCCTCGCGGGCGTCGGCGCGCTCCATCAAAAACAGGTCCTGGCGCATCCCCTCGGCGGGCCGGAACTCGGGCGTCTCACCGCGGCGGATCGCGTGTGCGCCCTGGATGATCATGCTGCCGGCCGCCTGGCGGAAGATGTGGTTCAGGCGTGTGGTCGGTACGACCCCGGAGCCGACCAGGTCCGCAAACGGTTTGCCCGCGCCGACGGGCGCCAGCTGGTCGCAGTCACCGACCAGCACCACGTGCGTCTGTGGCGCGACCGCGCGCAGCAGTGTGACCATCAGCTCGAGGTTGGCCATCGAGGACTCGTCGACGATTAAAAGGTCGCAGGCCAGTGGGTCGTCCTCGTCGTGCTCGGGTGCCTCGCCCGGGATCCAGCCGAGCGCCGAGTGGATCGTTCGCGCCTCAACGCCGCTTGCCTCGGTCATGCGCCGCGCGGCACGGCCCGTGGGCGCGACCAGCAGCACGCCCGCTCGCCTTGACTGCGCCAGCGCGGCGATCGCGCGGATCGTCGCGGTCTTGCCGGTGCCGGGGCCACCGGTCACCACCGACAGGCGAAAGCGCAGGGCGGCGCGCACCGCCGCCTCCTGCTCGGCGGTCAGTTCGAGCCCGGCCTCGCCACCGGGCGGCGTGGCACTCGCGATCCTGCGGCTCATCGGCGTGTCTGCCTCCTCCAGCATCTCGAGCACCCGTTCGGCGAGCTCCTGCTCGAGCTCCCACGTGGGTGTCCGGTAGATGAAGTCGCCGTCGCGCACCAGCACACCGTCGTCGATCAGCGTGGTGATCTGGTCCTCGTCGGGCAGCTCGCCGAGCAGGTCGCGGGCGGCGGCGAGCAGCTGTCCCACCGGTAGGCAGGTGCTGCCCGAACGCCCCTCCGCCTCCGCCAGCGCATAGACCAGCGCGGCCCCCACACGACCGGGGATCGACTCAACCGCTGTGGTGCCGGCACGGGCGATCCGGTCGGCGACCCGGAAGCCGACGCCGAACACGCGCGTCAGCTCGTAGGGGTTCTCGGTGATCACGCGGTGGGCGGTGCTCGGGTACTGCTCGCTGATCCGCCGCGCCAGGTAGGCCAGGCCGTGGGGGGCCAGCAGCATGTGCAACCGGCGCAGCGTGCGCAGCTCGTTCCAGGAGGCCGCCGCCTCCTGGGCCCGAAACGGGTTCAGTCCGGCCTGGCGGAAGGCGGCGGCCGGCTCAGCGTCGATCGCGTCCAGCACGTGTCCTGTCCCGTAGCGCTCGATCAGGCGCTGCGCGCGGGCCTCCCCGATGTTGCGGATCCGTCTCAGGTATGAGATCAGCGCGTCGCGGTCGTCCGGCGGTAGCGGGTCTGCCTGTGCGACCTTGACCTGCTCGCCATAGCGCGGGTCGGTCACCCAAACTCCCGTGACGTGCGCGCGTTCGCCGCTTTCGAGGTGGCCGAGCGGCCCCACCAGCACCACCGGCGCGCCGTCGCAGTCGGCATCCAGCACCGCAAAGCCGTTCTCCGCGTTGGCAAAGCGCTGCCTGCGGACGGTCACCTCGCGGTCGAAGGGATCAGACATGAGGATGAACTTAGTGCCCGAACCGACTCAAGCGGTCGTTTTGTGACGAAAATGGCACGATGATCCGCCACGTCTTTGCGATGCACGTGCCTGCCTTCGGGCGCAGCCTGAAGCTGCCGCTGACGCTTGCCGACCTGCGCCGGCCCGGGTTCGCC
>JAJZID010000328.1 GCA_021810705.1 Actinomycetes bacterium | reverse complement strand
CGTGATCGCGCCCACCCGCCGCGGCGCCGGCGGCGCCCGCGTGCTCGGTCTGCCCAAGGGGCACGTCGAGCCGGGCGAATCGCCGCAGCAGGCGGCCCTGCGAGAGGTGCGCGAGGAGGCCGGCGTCTGGGGAGAGCTGCGCGGCAAACTCGGCGCTGTCACCTACAGCTACGAGCGCGCCGGCGCGCAGATCCCAAAGCGCGTCGAGTTCTTCCTGATCGCATATCGCGGCGGTGACCCCGCAGACCACGACCACGAGGTGGAGGAGGCGCGCTGGATGCCGCTTGAGCAGGCCGCCACGGCGCTCACCTATCCCGGTGAGCGCGACATCGTCGCACGCGCACTTTCACAGCTCGCCGCGGAACGGTAGTCTGAGCCGGTGCGCGTCCTCAACTTCTACTCCTCAGCGTTCGCCGACCAGCTGCGGCGCGGCCGCAAGACGGCGACGATCCGGCTCGGCGACAAGTCCCACAAGTACCGCAAGAACGACTGCGTGGTCGTCACGATCGGCTACCAGCACTCTCCGCGCGAGAAGATCTTCAACGCCGTGATCGACCAGGTCGAGGTCAAGCGCGTGCGCGACCTCTCTCCGCGCGAGATCGAGCACGACAACCCCGAGTTTCGTCGCGTCGATGAGATGGTCCACTTCCTGGAGCGCATCTACGACCGTGCCGTGACGCTGGATGACACGGTCACGGTCGTGCGCTTCTCGCAGATCATTGAGAACCCGCCCGAGCTGCGCGACCGTCTCCACGGCCTCGGCGGCGCCAACAACTGACGCTGCGTCAGCCGCGCTTCGCGGCGGCCGCCTCCGCCCGCTCGGCCGCATCGGCCGCGCGCTCCACCGCCTGCTCCAGCGAGTCGTGGCGCTCGTGCAGGTGCTCGAAGAGCCGCTTCAGCTCGCGGCTGCGCTGGCGGTCGCGCTTGACCAGGTGCACGGTCAGCCCCGCGGCGATGCAGGCGCCGAGGTCGGAGGTGACGTTGGTGTAGTTGCCGCCGATCAGCTCCGCCCGGGCGCTCACGTCGACGCCAAAGAGCGGCAGCAGCACCAGGTAGACGCCCAGCACGGTGAGAAAGATGATGTGGGCGTGGCTCGACAGCGCCCGCGGCACGAATGCCAGCACCCGGTCGAGCCTGGTGGACGGGGCGGCGGCGGCCGTCACCGCCTGGGTGTCGGTGACGGCGTCCTGGAAGGCGTCGTCTGGGACAGGGGATGAGCGGTCTTCGGGAATCGACATCTGTGCTCCTTGGATCGGGAAGTGCCGCGATTATGGAAGCTGCTGGGGCGGAGTCGTGAGCCTGGCGACGGCCGGGGGCCGTCGCCGCAGGCTGGCGCCCGTGATCGCTGCTCGGGCCGGCGGGGCACAGCGGCCCGCACGGGCGGGCCGCATAAAAGTTTGGCACTCTTGGCATGGGAGTGCCAATTCAGTCCTAAAAAGAGCTATAGTTGCGAGCGCTGGCACTCCACCACTGCGAGTGCCAAGAAACGTAAAGCTCAATCTCAAGGGAATCAACCCGGAGGCTGCATAGATGGCTCTAAAGCTCAAGCCCCTTGGCGACCGCCTGATCGTTCGCGCGATCGAGGAGGAGGAGACGACCGCCAGCGGCATCGTGCTCCCCGACACCGCTAAGGAGAAGCCCCAGAAGGGCAAGGTCCTCGCCGTCGGCGACGGCAAGATCAACGAGGAGACCGGCAAGCGCACCCCGCTCGACGTGGCGGTGGGCGACGAGGTCCTCTACAGCAAGTACGGCGGCACGGAGATCAAGGTCGAGGGCGAGGAGCTCCTCGTCCTGCGCGAGTCCGACGTGCTGGCCAAGGTCCAGTAAGACCAAGACCCTCTCTAGGAGAACCAGACACAAAATGGCTCACAAGGAACTGAAGTACAACACCGACGCGCGCAACGCGCTGCAGGCCGGCGTGGACGCGGTCGCCAACGCGGTCAAGGTCACGCTCGGCCCCAAGGGCCGCTACGTCGTGATCGACAAGAAGTTCGGCGCCCCCACGATCACCAACGACGGCGTCACCATCGCCCGTGAGATCGAGGTCGAGAACGTCTTCGAGAACCAGGGCGCGCAGCTCGTCCGCGAGGTCGCCACCGCGACCAACGACGTGGCCGGCGACGGCACCACCACCGCGACCGTGCTCGCCCAGGCGATCGTGCGCCAGGGCCTCAAGAACGTTGCGGCCGGCGCCAACCCGCTGGCGCTCAAGCGCGGCATCGAGAAGGCGGTCGACCAGGTCGTCGAGAACATCGCCAAGCAGTCCACGCCGGTCTCCGGCAAGGAGCAGATCGCCCGCGTGGCGACGATCTCGGCCGGCGACGAGGAGATCGGCGACGTGATCGCCGACGCGATCGACAAGGTCGGCAAGGACGGCGTGGTCAACGTCGAGGAGGGCCAGACGTTCGGCATGGACCTCGAGTTCACCGAGGGCATGCAGTTCGACAAGGGCTACATCTCGCCCTACATGGTCACCGACCAGGACCGCATGGAGGCTGTGCTCGAGGACCCCTACATCCTCATCGCCAACCAGAAGATCGGCTCGGTGCGTGACATCCTGCCGGTGCTCGAGCAGGTGATCCAGAGCGGCAAGCCGCTGCTGATCGTCTCCGAGGACGTCGAGGGCGAGTCGCTGGCGACGCTGGTCGTCAACAAGCTGCGCGGCACCTTCACCGGCGTGGCCGTCAAGGCGCCGGGCTTCGGCGACCGTCGCAAGCGCATGCTCG
>JAJZID010000018.1 GCA_021810705.1 Actinomycetes bacterium | reverse complement strand
ATCCCTGGCTACCACCTCAACAAACGTCACTGGAACACCGTGATCATCGACGGCTCCATACCTGACCAGATGATCCTCGACCTGGTCGAGGACTCCTACGACCTGATCCTCAGCAAGCTACCGCGAGGATGCCGGCAAGCACTCGGCTGGCACACCAACTCCTGAACCCCGTCTGGTACTCCACCGTCAGGTAGGTGCTCTCTGGCGCGAGTCGCGCAGCGAGCAGCGGGGGTTCGGCTGCTGCGCGAGACAGCCCCCTTACCGGACATCCGAGCAATCTCGCGCCGGCTGCCGACGCCATCATCCCGCAGTCCGGGAAGGGGACCACAGGACATGCCGGTTCCTTCATGTGGGTTGACCGCCACTGGCGGCGGCCGGCTGGAACGTGGTCGAGTGATGGTGGACTGGGAGGCAGCGGCCGGCTGGTTGAACGAGTGCGCGAATCACGACTGCTTTGAGGCTCCGCATTGGTGCCAGCCGAGTGACCGTTTGGAGAATCACTGCAGCAACCTACGGTCTAAGTCGGGCACAGGCTCGGACTGGGCTGAGACCGAGGTCTAACGCTTAGTCCAGCGCCACCTTCCCCACGCCCAGCAGACTCCCGCGCCGATGATCGCGCCGGGAACGTGGCCGAACAAGTAGCCGAAGCACGCCCCGCCGGTCAGAGTGACGAAGTCCCATTGATCGCGGGCCAGATCGAGATCGACCCGCCCATTCTCGACGGTCACGCTGGGCCCAGCGGCTGCAGCCATAACACGGCCGCCCGGTACCTCGAGCAGCACTCGGCCCACCCCATGACCTTGGAACTGGTAGGTACCAGCACCGGTGGCGTGGAGCGTAGGTTGAGGCTCGTTCACGCGAGTCTCGTCATTGCCGATCCCCACACGCATAGGCTAGCCGCACGGCCCAGAAATCGAGACGAGTCCATTCGTCGCCAGGCCGCTCTCAAGCCGG
This sequence comes from Actinomycetes bacterium, assembly GCA_021810705.1. GTDB lineage: Bacteria > Actinomycetota > Thermoleophilia > Solirubrobacterales > Solirubrobacteraceae > Palsa-465. Next base: position 14,853 of record JAJZID010000018.1, on the reverse strand, counting down.
TGACCCCTTTGGCGACGTTGAGCACTGCCTCGTCGTCAAGGCTCAGCGCGGTATCGTCGCCGGGATGCTCGGCGGTTCTGAGGCGCCACATGTGGTGGTGTTCGATGTCGGTGAGACCCTTGTCGATGAGACGCGTTCCTGGTCGGCGGTTGCCGATGCGGCAGGCGTCACCGCACTGACCCTGTTCGGAGCTTTGGGTGCGCTGATCGAGCGGCGCGCTGACCATCGCGGTGTATGGGAGCTGCTCGGCGTTCCCAGGCCGCTGATGAGCGTTGAGATCGAGACACATGACCTGTACCCCGACGTCGAGCGCAACCTCGAAGCACTCCTGTCCGCCGGTCTGCGCATCGGGCTGGCGGGCAATCAGCCGGACGGAGCCGAGACCGCATTAGCACGGCTCGGGTTACCCGTGGCGTTCATCGCGTCGTCGGCGCGCTGGGGTGTTGAGAAACCCTCACCAGCGTTCTTTGCTCGAGTCGTTGAAGCAGCACAGGCCCCGGCAGCGCGAATCGCGTATGTCGGTGACCGCATTGACAACGACATACTTCCCGCTCGAAACGCCGGCATGTTCACCGTGTTCATGCGCCGCGGACCGTGGGGCCACGTTCACGCGCACTGGCCACAGGCCGCGCTGGCGGATGCGCGGATCGACTCCCTCGACGAACTACCACCCGTGCTCGAAAGCTGGTGCGCACAGTCGCGCTAGACCCTCCAGCACGGGCCTGACGGACTCACGATCGCTCTTGCGGATCACGCCGCATCCAACCCGCTATCGCAACGGCGACAAGGCGCGTGTCCTGGTTCTGGCGATTTGCGCGTCTCGGGTCGGCGTGGTTGCTGAGACCTGCGTTCGTATCAGCACGCGCACGCTCGTCATAACAGCGGTGCCGACGACGCCCACACGCCGCTGAATCTTTGTCGGCCGAACATCGGCAGGGATTCTGGGTGGACTTCGATACCGTCGGGGCATGCGTGTTTTGCTGCGTGCCGTTCAGGTCCCGGATTTGGAGTTGCTGGATGGCGCGGACGCGCCGTTTCTTGACTTTGGACCTCGCGCGCCACGCACCAAAGTGCCGGCGGCGGGACTCGATGACTCTGGTGCCCTTGCCGTGACTGAGGATGAAGGCAGGATTCTCGGCGGCTTCGTTTCATGGCATTGGACGCAGTGGGGGCCTAACGCGGCGTCGCGGTGCCCGAATATCGGCATCTGGATTCGAGCATCCGCGCGCGGCCGGGGCATCGGCCGGCAGGCGCAGCGGCAGCTGGCCGAGTTGTTCTTCCGCCACACCGCTGTCAACCGTGTGGAGGCCCACACCGATATCGAGAACGTCGCCGAGCAGCGCGCGCTCGAGGCTGCCGGGTTTCGCAGAGAGGGCTTGGTACGTGGCGCTCAATGGCGCGATGGCGCCTACCGCGACGGATACCTCTACGCCATCACCCGCTCCGACATGCGAGAGAGCTGAGCGCGCGGACCCAGCCCGCCGAGCTTCGCCACGGACGCGCGTGCCGAACGCTATCCCTGTGGGTCCTCAGGTTCGCCGAACGAGCCGTACAGCTTGTCCGAGGCGGCGTGGTATCGCCTCCTGGCGTTCCGTTGCTGTGTCAGCCTCACCCGCTCGACGGCCTGGGCGAGTTCGACAGCGGCGTGGGCGGTCCGTTCGACTGATACCTGATCCTCCCCGATTGAGAAGTAGCTCTCGTTGTTGTCAGTCCAGATGAGCGAGGTCTGGACCCTGCGCCTGACTGGAGTGGCAGCGTTCGCCTTCCCGGTCTGGCGGTGGCCCTTACCAACCGAGTATTCGTCGAGATGCATTGCCAGATCGCGCACGGCCTCGACCGAGTGCCCAGCCCGATCATGGAACTTCTGCCGCGCCTTCGCAAGTTCGGCATCACCGGTCAGCTTGCGGATGCGTTTCTCGGTTCGCAGCACTTGATCGGTGGCGGTGACGATCACGTAAGCCGTACCGTAGATCCGTTCGAAAGTTGACTGCTTAGCTGTCTTGCCGAGGAACTGCTTTCGCGCCTCAGTATGGCTGGCCAGCGCGTCCTTGATGACACGGCCCCAAATTAGCGCGCCCGCACCTTCTTGGAGACTGAGCGCGGCGAGTGACTCGGCAAGCTCTGCGGCTTTCTGCTGTTCCTCGGCGGCTTTGCGCCGATCATGCTCCGCGGCCATGGGCGAGACCCTATCTGGCTTGGCCCTCGCGTTGCGAGTGCGTCGGGCAATGCCACGATCGAAGCCGCGACGATTCGAGCAGCTGCGCAGCCGCTATCCGCGCGCAGTGGACGCACCTACAACGGACGGCGAGCCTGCCTGGCGCGAGCGAAGAGCAGGGTGCCGGGCACGTGAATCCAGATCGTGGTCAAGCACTCGCGAGCCCTAGAACCGTGCGCGCGATTGCTTCCAGCCAGATCCAGTAGCGAACCTCGGCCTTTGCGGATACGGTTCGCAGATGCCGTCTCCCCGCATTCGAGCGACCCGTGAGCAGCTGGCGCACTCCGTTCTCCCCCAATACGGGGAGGCGGCTCTCGCCGAGCGCGTGCTGACCATCACGGACGGCGAGCTGGATCGCATCGGCGAACTATCTGCCTATTACGCGTGGTCCCAGGACGCCCTGGAGCTATTTGGCGGCAGCATGGGAGGCACACGCGCCATGTGCCTGGCAACGATCGACGTGCTCGAAGGGAACATGCGCGACCCGCGCCTGAGCCAATCGCTGCAAGAGAGTCGCTGGGGTAGTCCAAAACCCGATTCCATCCGGCTTGAGCAGGAGCACTCGCTCAGACTCCGTGCCACCGGCGAAGGAAAGCCCGCTTCAGACGCCTGACCTCTGGCTGGCAGCGTTATGCATTGACCCAGAAGCACTTATCTGACGGCGCTTGCCCGGGACAAGCCGGTTGCCAGGGATCCAGCACTCCGGCCACGAACGCCCTGCCTTCCGCTCAGATCGACATCCACCAGCAGTGGTTCCGTGGCATAGCAGTCGCGACCGGCTGCCCTGCCGGAGCGTGCGCTTTTTTTGTGAGCGATTGCCGGTGGGTGTAGGTTGGGGGTCAGCGATGATGGCCGTGCGACGCTTTCTGTCTGTCGTTGTGGCGTTTAGCTGCGCTGTGGCGCTCTACGGTTTCGTCGGCAAAGCCAACGGCAGGTCGAATGAGGGCATGTCCTCGGCTGCCGCGCTGATCGACGGGGTGAGCTTTGTCTCGCAGCGTGATCTCCTGGGCACCTGCGAGCGGGTCGCTCGGCAGGTGGGATACGCAGTTCCGTGCCCCACGGTGCTGCCCCGCGACCTCAAGGCCACGCCCGGCGATCATGGATGTAAGCTCGGGATCATTGGTGCTGGCGGAAGCGGCAGTTGCGGTGAGCGGTGGCGAGACTGGATCGTCGGCTCAAGCGAAGTCGTTGGCCTGAACGCCGGCGGTGCACCGTTTCAGCACCTGGTGATCATCGGTGCTCCGAAGATCGTTCGCGACCCGGCCAGAGCAATCGACGGGCCGACCATGGTTCCCGGTTCGCGGGTCGTGCGCCGTGGGCGTCTGCGCATCGCTGCAATCCGAGGCTGGTTTTACTACGTCCCGTTTGACACGAATATCGGCAGCGCGTTCACCGGACACCTCGTCATGGTGTGGAACGCCTCGGGCCACACGTATGCCTTTGGCTTCCACGTCGTAGACGGCATGGCCGAGGCGAGGGCGCTCGACCTTGAAGTCGCCAAACACCTCGTGATCGTCCGTCCATAAGCTCACGGATGGGCAATGGAACGACCAGCGCGACATCGCGTGGGCCTGACCATCGCTCCTCTCAGGAGCAGTCGTCTCATCCGAGCAGACGCCGCGAGTGGAATGCCACGCCACCACTACTTTCGGCGTCGGCCGAGGACGTATTGCTTTCTCCACATCCGGGCGTTGCCGGTCGACGATGTGGTGTCGATCTACGTCCGAAGGAGGACGTCATGCAATCAGTCTCAGCGCTGGATCGTGCGGGCAGGCGTCGGTCGCCGGCCACGCTCGCCAGTTTCCACGAGGGTCGTGCGCCTCATAACAAGGGTTTGCGCTATCCGCCTGACCCGCCGACTGTCGAGGAGATCATCTCGGTCATGCGCACTGCGGGGGATGATGCCGACGGGGTCAGGCTCAGGGCGCTGATAATCGTGCTGTGGCGCGCCGGCCTGCGGATCAGCGAGGCGCTCGCGCTCGCCGAAACGGACCTTGACCCCGTCCGTGGGGCGATCCTTGTGCGTCAAGGCAAGGGCGGCAAGCGCCGGGAGGTCGGGATGGACCGCTGGGCGTGGGAGCAGCTCGAGCGATGGGTCGAGCTGCGCAAGACCCTTCCGGTCGGAGCGTTCTTCTGCATCCTGCACGGAGCCACGCGAGGCCGACGGTGCAGCCCCGCCAGCATTCGCGCCCAACTGCACCGTACCGCTGCCGCAATCGCTGGGGTCAGGCGCCGGTTCGCACCACATCAACTCCGGCACGCTCACGCAGTTGAGATGTCCCGAGAAGGAGTGCCGCTGGTGGTCATCCAGCGACAACTCGGGCATGCCGATCTCGGCGTCACCTCCGCGTACCTACGTGGCATCGACAACACCGAGATCATCCACACCGTCCATGAACGGCCCACACCGATGATCCCGGCGACCGCCAGACTCACGCCCAGCACATAGCCCTCGAGATGCGCCCGCCGGGCTGCGGTCGCCGCCGCGGCCCGCCGCGCGTCGTCGCCGAAGCGATCACTCGCGCAAGGGAGCAGCCGGGATCAAAGCGACAGTCCCAGGGCTCGCGGCGTCTGCCGACACCGCCTGCAAGAGCTATTGCAGCACGGAGCGGAATAGCGTCGCTTTGGAAACCAAAGCGACGCTATTCCGTCTGAGCAGCATCTGCCCGACCGTGGCCAGCGCTAGGTTCGCTCCATGAACAATCCATTTCTAGCGTTCATCCTCGCGGTGATCGGATGGGTCTTCGCGACCCGCCGAGTCATCACGACGTGGAACGCCCTCTGACTGAGCGGCCCAGGTCGTAGGCCTGGGCCGCCATACACCGCTCGTCGCCAAACCTATAGCCAGTGGCCAACGGTCCAAACGCTGAAAGCGATTGTGATCGCGGCGCCTCCCTTCCGCGCTTAGGTGGGCGCGTGCTCACCCCCTCGAGATACGCGTGCCGGCACGAAAGCGAGAGAGAGGTCGGCGAGATCATTGCGTGGCTCGCTCCGGGCAGGCACTCCGGCTGGAGCCGCGTCCGCGGCCGCGTGCGGCGCGGGGTCAGCCGAGGGAGGCGCTCGCCGCCCGCAGTTCGTTCAGGGCGGCGAGCGCGTAGTGCGCGAGGTCGTGGTCGGCGTCACGGTCCTCGATCGACCATCGGGTGTAGCCGCGCTTGAACGCGAGCACGCCGAGCTCGGCCGCGAGCTGTGCGGTCGGATCGGGGACCCTGCGAGCGAGCAGGGCTGCCGTCATCGCGGCGGCGAGGCCCACACTCTTGAGGGCGTCGCGCTCCTGGAGCTCGGAGCTCGCGGTGATTGCTGCCTTCATGCGGGGACCGAGGTCGCGGCTCATCTGCCCCATCGCCTCGGATACGCGCTCGAGCCCGGCGGCGACCGCCTGCAGCGGGCTGGCATCCGCGGGCGCCGCGGCGATGCCGTCGCTCAGGAGCTGGCTCAACGTCTCCTGACCGGCCACGAGGATCTCCCGCTTGTCGGGGAAGTAACGAAATAGCGTGCTCTTCGTGACCCCGGCGCGCTCGGCGATCTGCGCGACCGTGGTGGCGTCATACCCCTGCTCGGCGAAGAGATCGACAGCGGCGACGACGAGCCGCTCGCGCGCGCCGGGTTTCCATCTCGCCATGGCATCCATAGTAGGTGATGGGATCATTGTCTCGTCAGCTGGTAGAGTGATGCGACAAGAGTCCCATCATCCAGGAGAATCACTATGCGCGTCTTTGTCACCGGTGCAACCGGCCTGATCGGCTCGGCCCTGGTCGCCGAACTGCTCGCCAACCACCATACGATCGTCGGTCTCGCCCGCTCGGATGCCTCCGCAAAGGCGCTGACCGCCGCCGGCGCCGAACCCCTGCGAGGCAACCTGGGCGACCTCGACATCTTGCGCGCCGGAGCCGCGGACGCCGACGGAGTCATCCACCTCGCGTTCGCCAACGACTTCTCCAGCCCCAAGGCGCTTGGCGATGCGATCGCCGAGGAGAGCGCCGCGCTCAAAGCGATCGGTGAGACGCTCCTCGGTAGCGACCGCCCACTCGTCGTGGTCTCTGGGACACCGCCGGTACCGGGCCGTCCCTCCACGGAATCTGACCCCCTGCCGACCGAGGGGCCGGTCGCCGGGCGCGGCCGCACGGTAACCGCGGTGCTCGATCTCGCCTCACACGGCGTCCGCAGCAGCGCGGTGCGCCTGCCGCGGACCGTCCACAACCACGGCACCGGCGGGTTCGCCGGAGTCCTCACCAACATCGCCCGCCGGTCCGGAGTTTCCGGCTACCCCGGCGACGGCAACCAGCGCTGGCCCGCTGTCCATGCCTTGGACGCAGCAGCCCTATTCCGGCTCGCGCTCGAACAAGCCGAGCCAGGGACCTCCTGGCACGCCGTCGCCGACGAGGGCGACGCGGTCCGAGACATCGCCGCCGTCATCGGCCGGCGGTTGAGTCTGCCCGTTGAGTCGGTACCACCGCAGACATACGGCCCCCTCGGCGAGATCTTCGCGACCGACCAGCCCTCAACAAGCCACCGCACCCGCCAAGCGCTCGGCTGGGAGCCCACTCACCCGAGCCTCCTCGACGACCTAGAGAACATCGAGCCCTGAGTATCGCCGCCACCGCGAAGCAGGTGTGGTGCGTCGAGAGGAACACAGACACGTGCTCCTCGCCGACACCGGGACACAGAAGATTTCGTGTCCGCCAGCACGATGCCTATGCATGGCCTCAGGAACGCCGCCGCGATCGGCCGTGGCGCCGGCACCGGGAGCTCCGTCCCAGACGCGGTAAGTCGCCATAGGGAACGTGCGGTAAGCGTCGTCTCGGGTGTGGAAGCGATACCGACCCGGGTCGCGACGATCAGCTACGCGCTGAGCGTTCCGCGTGGGGCGAGCCATTCGGTTGGCTGCCCGGTGATGGCCGCGATCCGGTCGTAGTCCTCGTCGTAATGGAGCACGGCAATCCCAGCGGCCTCAGCGGCGGCTGCGATCAGAAGGTCCGGATGCCGGACGGAACGCTGATGTAGACCACCACGGTCTGCAAGCTGTCCGTAAACCTCCAGCGCACGATCCCAAACGTTGGCCGCAACCGGGCAATCCGGAAGCGCGTCGAGTTCCGTGCGCATTGCCTGGAACTCCTGCGGGTTGCGGGCGCTGTAGAGCAGCTCGAGCTTGACCATCGCGCACGTCGCGATCTCCCCTAAAACCACGGCCTCGTCGAACTGTGTGCGCAGCTTGCCGCCGACCGCGCGGGTCCAGACCCACGTGCTCGTGTCAGCGAGCTTCAACTACACGACCCGTCGTGGCGCGCGAAGCTCATCCAGGACGTCTGGTGTGAGAGCCGGGAAGTCTCGGCGGGCTAGGCGCTCACGAGCGTCACGGTCAACAACCGAGCGCAGCGCTGCATGAACGGTGTCCGTGGTTCGCTTGGTGCCGAGAACGTCGGCAGCGGCCTGCACAAGATCAGTCTCAAGATTGATGTTGGTGCGCTTGATCGTCGCTGGACCCATAGCAACAGCATACACCTAGGAGGCAGTAGCCGATACACACGCTCCCTGTAGCCCATTGATCATCGCGGATGCAATCGACTTGACAGGGCCTGACCAACTACGAACCCGAGAGTCGCGCACCTTGATCGGAACCACTCCAGCCCCCAGGCGCCCGCTACACCACTTCTGCCGCCTCGACCAGCGCGGCACCCGCTAGATCGTGACTCTGCCCTCGTCATCCAATCCCCAGCCGGGATTGTGCGCGACCTCCCACACGTAGCCAGCCGGGTCGGCGAACGCGCCGGTCGTCCCGCCCCACTCGGCAACCGCGCAGTGCCGTTTGATCGCCCCGCCGGCCCGTTCAGCCTCAGCCAGCACGACCGCTACCTCAGCAGGGGAACGGACGTTGTGCGCCAGCTCAACACCGGGCGCGCCATGACCGCCCAGACCGGTCCAGAGACCGAAGACCATCCCGCCCGTCTGAACGAAACAGACCTCGTCGTCAGGCTGCTGAGCGCCCCGCCAGCCGAGCGCCTCATAAAACGCACGCGCTCGGGCAAGGTCGCTCACCCCGAGCGTCACGACACTGACGCGCTGTTCCATGATCAAAGCATCGCATCTGTCCAGGCGGTTGCGGTTCCCGCTCGCGATCGCTTCCACGATCAGGCCGCCGCGACTGCCGCTAGCGCGTTGGCGACTACTGGCGGCTCTGCAGATGCGCGGTGTTGGCGACGAGCAGGGCGCGCCCAGACATCGCGTAGCGCGCCTGCTTTGGCTCTGTTACGGGGTCGCGGGAGGGCTGCCGCTCCGCGCGAGAAGCGGTACTGAGAATCGGGGTGCCCCAACGGCGACAGACCAGCAGTCTGCCGAGGTCTCGGGTCGGCTGTTGAGCGCCGCTGAGTTTGGTCATGAGATGGCACTCTCGCGCTGTTGACGGTGGTGCTGTGCCGGTCATGGCGCCAGGCGGGGCTGCGGGCGGGGCTGGGTGCGGGTGTGCTAGATCTGCAACACCACCTGCCCCTTCCCGGTCGTGAGCGTGTCTGGGAGGCTTGGTGGCCGTGAGTGAGCCACAGTCCTTCGATGCTTTCGATCGCGATCCCCGAGCAGCAGGCGCAGGCCGCGCTGGCGGCTGGTTTGCTTGCTTGTCCGGGCTGCTCTGGGCCGCTTTCGCCGTGGGGGTACGCGCGCTTGCGCGAGGTACGGATGGAAGCTGGTGTGCGGCAGCTGACGCCGGCGCGTGCACGCTGCCGCTGCTGCAAGGTCACGCATGTGCTTGCGCCCGCATGGCTTGTGCCGCGCCGTCGCGACAGCGCACAGGTGATCGGCCAGGCGCTTTGGCTGGCGGCTTGTGGGTACGGGCATCGCCGGATCGCCCGGCACTTGGACCGGCCGGCGAGCACTGTGCGGGGGTGGTTGCGCACCGCCCGCACAAGCGCCGAAGACCTGCGCGGGTGCGCGACCCGGTGGTCGGTGTCGCTGGACTGCGAGCATGGTGCGGTGATCCCGGCCGCCTGCGGCCTGGGTGACGCCCTCGAGGCGATCATGCTCGCTGTTCGCGCATGGGTTCTGCGCTTCGGTCAAGACACGCTCGGTCCGTGGGAGCGCGCGGTGTGGCTGACCGGCGGGCTGCTTTACGGCTGCTCGCCGCTGCCACCGTAACCCAGCGTCCGCTGACGCGCTCAACCTCGCCCAACACCCCTCTTGCCCATCTCCTCCTTGCCAGCCGTTTCAAACGTCGGCTGCTCGCTCCACGGCCGCGGAGCATCCCACCGCGCCGGTGCTCACCGGCCGGGAAAGCATTTCATCGCTCACAGCGACTTCCTTCTTATTTCGTACCACACCCTCCGATGATCACCGACAACAGCGTCGGCGTGACCAAACTCAGCGGCGCTCAACAGACGGCGCAGAAGCGTCAGCGGGTTGGCTCGGAGAGGACCAGCCCGAGCCAGCTTCCGGCTTCGCGATACAGGCTCGGGTTGTTAGTCGGCGTGTAGTAGGCAAGGATCGCGACGGCTTGTGAGAGAACCCAGCCCCGCGCCCGTTCCCAGGTCGCCTCGTCAGCTGAGAGCTCCTCGCGCAACGCATCACGGGCAGCGGACGAGTGCAATTTCCACGCGACCATCAGATCGCACGCGGGGTCGCCGACGCCCATCAAGCTCCAGTCGATCACGCCGCTGATCCGTCGATCCCGGATCAGCCAATTCCTGGCGTCCAGATCCCCGTGAGTCCAGACCGCAGGCTCCTGCCACGCCGGGGCCGCGAGCGCGCGTTCCCATTCGTGCCTGACCCGCGGGTCGCCAGCAAACCGCGTCAGCCAGTGACGAACCTCTTCGTCACGTTCGGCCAACGGGATGCCGCGCCCGAGCGGCGCCCCTGCGCTATCGACACGCTGAAGAGCCTCAAGTAGCACACATAAATCGCGGGCCACTTGGACCGTGTCGATCGTCTCGATCGGCACGGTCTCGCCTCCCACCCAAGTGTGGACCTGCCAGAACCACGGATAGCTCCCGTTCGGGCGACCTTGCGCGACTGGGACGGGAACCTCCACAGGCAGCAGCGGCGCCAGCTTTGGCAGCCAAATGAACTCCCTGCCTTCCGGTTCGGTCGGCCCGTCGACCCGCGGGAGCCGCACCGAGAGCTCATCACCCAGCCGGAAGATGGCATGGTCAGTCCCACTCGGCTCAACGCGACGCAACGGCAAGCTGTCCCAGTCCGGAAACTGTTCGGCCAGCAGACGCCGTACGAGCGGCTCGTCGATTTCCAGCTCGTCGGCGTGCATCTTCGTCGTCACGCAAGCGAGTATCCCAAGCGGCCTGCCGGTTTCCGCGAGCGGGCGGCGCTATCGCCTTGCTACTGCTTCGGAGCAGCGGCGACCGAGAGTCGAAGCCGAACAGCTGAGCGCTGCCCCGGCGACAAGGGAGTAGTGATCGCGTACGCGGTCGGCTGCCGGAAGTCGATCTGAGCAGCAGGAGGCCATCGAACCGGCTGCCTTCCGCTCTCATGGCAATTTCGGAAGACTCGGGAGGCGCTGCCGCGGCCGTCGACATTGCCGCTCACGGCCGGAAGCAGTACCGATCGCCGAGCCTGTGGGTAAGACCTGCCTTCATGTCGCGGCGCAACTTCGCCGTGGGCCGCCGACACACGTGCTTTGCGGGGAAGGTAGGTGTCTGTTGTGCTGCTACTCGAGATCGAAGGCGGCGTGAATCGCTTCGGTCAGGGCCGGCTCTTGGTCCTCGAGTAGCAGCCCGATCTGCTCGCCGAGCGCGTGTACTGGGATCGTTGTGATGTGGTCGCACGCGACGACGCAGTCGTGGTCAAGCCCGTTGCGGGCGCCGAGCTGGACTTCGGTCGATAGCCCTCGGATCGTGCTTGTGATTGGTGCGACCGTCACCGAGTTGAGGTGCGGTCGGACGATCTCACGGGTGAGCACGAGAACTGGCCGCGATTTGTCGAGCGTTGCGGTGTGGATCGGTCGCATCAGTCTTCGAAGCGAACTCCGGCGGCGTACCCCGCAAGCCCTTCGAGTTCGGGATCTGGTCCCGCGGAGGCGAGGATCTGCGCGTCGCGCGTAGCGACCATGCGTCGTCGCTCGCGCTCCAGTGCTCGGGTCACAACCGCGGCCCGGCTTCCTTCTTGTCCGCTTCCCACGACCTCGTCTACGAAGTCAACGAGGTCATCGGGCAGACGAACGGCGATCTGCTTGCTCATACCAGAATGGTACCAGTCCGGGATGCAGCCTTTCCGAGCAGGCCTGCTTACGCCTGCGGACGCATATCACGCGCGCTGCAGCCGCTGACCTCCTATGCACGGAGGCTGTCGCACAAACCTGGGGTTCTGTCTGACCGGTTTAAGAGAATTTGGGGATGCCCCAGAATTTCATTGAGTGTGATCGTGAGCAGGCGTTTTTGATGCCTCCGTCGTTGCGGGATTGGCTGCCGGGCGATCATTTGGCGTGGTTCGTGCTGGAGACGGTGCAGCAGCTCGATCTGTCGGACTTCTATGCGGACTACCGAGCGGACGGGCATGGTCGCGCTGCGTATGACCCGTCAATGATGGTTAGCTTGGTGTTGTTCGCGTATTCCACTGCCCAGCGGTCCTCACGCGGGATCGAGCGTCACTGTCGCCAGGACATTGCCTACCGGGTGATCACTGCTAACCGGGTGCCGGACCATGCCACCATCGCCCGGTTCATCGTGCGTCACGAGCAGCGGTTGGGTGAGTTGTTCGGGATGGTTTTGAAGCTGTGCGCAAAGGGCGGTCTGGTCGCGTCCGGGGTTGTTGCGATCGATGGCACGAAGCTGTCAGCGAGCGCAGCGAGTGACTCCAACGTTGACTATGACCGGATCGCCAGGGGGATCATCGGTGAGGCGATCAAGCGAGATCAGGCCGAGGATCTGGAGCACGGGCAGGCGCGCGGGGATGAGTTCCCGCCCGAGCTCGCGACCGAGGCTGGGCGGCGTGCGTGGATCGTTCGTGAACTGGAGCGTGAGCGTGCCGGTGAGGATCAGCTGGCGAGCGCGGAGAACGGCCTGGAGGGGCAGCCCGACGCGGATCCGTTGGCTGGGTTCGACACCGAGCGGATCCTTGCAAGGGTGCAGGGCCGGGAGGGATGGACGCGTGAGGCGCGCCGTCAACTCGACGCGCAACGGGCACAGACCGCGGGGCCGGTCCCACGCTCACGCCAAGCGCGTTTGCGGCTGGCGGCACGGTGGCTTGAGGATGATCTCGCTGCTGAGAAGCGCGGCAACACGGCATATGAAGCGTTCCGTGACCTGAGTTCCGCAGTTGGTGGGCGCATGGATAGCCTGAATCGCCTGTAGTTACGGGCTTTTCAGGGGTTTTTGTGGTGTGTGGGTGTGTGCCCACACTCTGGGGGGTTGTTCGGGACGGTTCCCGGGGGTTTTGGCCTGGGTCAGGCGGCGGTGAGCGCGGTGATCCGGGGTGGTGGCTTGATGCTGGTGGCGTTGTAGATCGCGGCCTGCTGGTCGGTGATCAGCGTGGTCTGGGTGACGGTGCCGGCTGGTCCTTTGAGCGTGACCTGGTGCAGTCGTCCGAGTTCGAGGCAGGTCCGTCGCCAGGTCTGGCCGGTCTGGCGTTCGGCCACACGGACCAGCAGCAAGGCGAGCCAGCAGATCAGGATGTGTGCGCGGATGCGGTGCTCGAGACGGTGAAAGACCGGCCGCAGCTCGAGGATGCCTTTGAGGTCCCGGAACCCACGTTCGGCTTCGAGGAGGTTCTTGTAGCCGAGCGCGACGTCTTCGGCGCAGAGGTCCGGGTCGCTGGTGGAGAGCAGGTATTTGCCGTCGAGCTTGGCCTCCGCGGTGATCTTTGAGCGGTCGATCTTCAATCGGCCTGACGCGGTTTGGCGTAGGTAGCGTCCGAGCGTTGGGTGGTCTCGCAGCGCGCACTCGGCCTTGGTGTGCGCTGCGGTCTGCTTGGCCTTCGCGGCCGGGCTCTTGACCGCGTCGGCCTTCTGGCGTTGGGTGTCGATCCGATCGAGCTCGGCCTGAAGACGGGTGATCGTGCTCTCGCGGACCTGCTGTTGGCGCTTGGCTTCGGCTGGGTTGTGACAGAGCACAAACCGCTTGGCGCTATCGCCGTCACCGATGCGGATGTCCTTGACCTGCAGGTTGTCTTTGACGGTCTGGTAGCGGCCGGGGCGCGAGAGCGCCTGCGCGACGTCTTTGGTGCCGTCGCGCATCCGCTCCCCCGCGATCCAGTGCCCGCCAGCCCGGGTCAGATACGTCAGGTTCTCATCAGATGAGAACCCGCGGTCAACGACCGTGATCACCCGACCCAAACGCCAGCCACGCAAATCGTCTTTGACCTCGCTGATCACGCTCATGTCCGCGGTGTTTCCCGGCCAGCACCACACCCGGACCGGGATCCCTTCCCTGGTGACGGCAAGGCCGATCACGATCTGTGGCAGATCCGGACGGTGATCCTTTGAGTGCCCGTAGACCCGGAACGCAGGCTGATCCTCAGACCCAGCCTCGTCAGGAACATCACGCTCGAAGTAGGTCGAGGTCGTGTCGAAGAACAACAGGTCGACCTCCAAGTTCAAAAGATCAGCGCACGCGAAGAACACAGCCTCCTGCACCTTCGCTTCGCTGTCGGCATCAACCAACAGGTCCATCGCCCGGTAGGCGTGATCCTCATCCATCCCGCAAAGACCAGGGATCGCGACATCCTGGCTGGCCCACTCCGCGGCGGCGAGCTTCGAGGCAGGCGCGAGCGCCCGGTTAGCTACCAGCGCGAACAGGACCCGCTCGACATCGGTGCTGAACCTGCGCGACCCCAACACCTTCAACAGCGCCTGATCGATCCCGAGCTTCTTCCACAAACCGTCAAGCAGCCACACCCCACCGATCGGCCGGCTGGACAGCACCTCAAACTCGCCCGGCTCACCCGGCAACAGCTGCCCGCCACCATCCCCGTCAGTGAACCGCGTGATCGATGCCGCCAACCTGCGCAGCCCATCAACATCGATCTGATCCTCCCGGCCGAGTTTCAGCAGCACCTCCGCCCTGGTGACCCCGTTCACACGACGGTTGTGAGCCAACTGCACATACCGAACTACCGACCCGTCCTTACGCCGCTGCTGCGTCGTCCGCAAATACATGCCCACACAACTAGCACAAACAGCCAGCTAAAACAAGCTATCTCACGATAAACATGTGCCCACGCTTTTCCGGCTCTCGTGGACGCAAACCCCAGTGTTTATAGGCAATTCGCGCCAAAAATCGGGTCTGAATGCCCACCAACTGCGGAACTCAGGCGTGAGCACCGCCGAATCCATGACCCCAAGCGGCTGGGTGGAACCCCGAAGCCGTACTCGCCGCCCCAGACCCCCGAGGGTGAGGTGAACGTGACCGACCCGGACTCCCGGCGGATGAAAGGCAACCGCCGCTACATCCAGGGCTACAACGCCCAGGCCGTTGTCAACGAGCAGCAGATCGTGATCGCTGCGGAGATCACGACAGCCGCCGGCGACTTCTCACACCTCAGACCGATGCTCACAGCCGCGCTCAAAGAGCTCGCTAACCGGAAGTTTTCGTAGGTTCTGAGCCGGATTGCCTGTCGTTGCGGGCGGTCCGGCTTCTTTGGGCTGGCGGATGTAGCCAAAGAATGGTTGACCGTAGCGGGATTTGCCGGTAATATCTGCTTATGCC
>JAJZID010000327.1 GCA_021810705.1 Actinomycetes bacterium | reverse complement strand
GGAGCGACCGGTGCCGGCAAGACGACAACGGCACGGAGGCTGATCGCAGGACGCACACTCGCTCAGAGGGCGGCGCTGCTTGTTCTCGACCAGAAGGGCGACCCGCAGGACGTCCAGCACATGAAGGTGCTTGCCGCGGCCGCTCAGGTGCCGTTCATCCTGTTTGACTCACAAGACCCGGGCAGCGACCGTTGGCAGCCGCTATGGGGATCACCTGATGGTGTCGCCGCCCGGGCGGTTGAACCGATCAAACAGTCAGAGCCCTACTACTACGACGTGCTGCGTCGCCATCTCGACGTGGTCGCCAAAGTCCTTCACGCCGCAGAGATGTGGCCACCGTCGGTCCCGCTGTTGGTGGATGCGTGCCTGCCAGGCAACTACAAGCAGCTCTCGAAAGTCAGCGAGCAGCTAAGCGACGAACATGCTGCGCTGAAGCGACGCGTCACCGCGCACGGCGTGTACGTCAAATCTGCTCGTGGGATCCAGGATCTCTCCGGCGGCGTGTTCAGGCTCGAGGTCGCACTGGCGCTCGCGGGTCGAACGCTCGTGACGCCACGGACCACTGATATCGGCGAGACGGTCGGTGTGCGGCTTGTCGAGGCGCTCAAGCAGCGTGCGGTGGTGATGTGGCGCACGCACGCCGACACGATGCCCGACGAGGCCGCCGCTCTATCCGTGCTCGCACTCGCCGACCTCCACGACGCCGCCGAACAGGCCGGTGTGCAGTGGACTCTCCTGCTTGACGAGTTCGGCGCTGTCGTCAAGATGGCCGCACAACGCGGCGTAGCGATCCTCCAGCGCGGCCGCTCCCACGGCGGGCAGGTCATCGTGATAACCCAATCCGTCGCCGACATCGACGCGCTCACCGGACAGCCCGGCCTACTGGCAAGCCTGACCGACAACTTCGCCGGTGTAGTCGCGCACCGACAGACCTCTCCGGAATCACGCGACTGGCTGGCGAAACTGATGGGCACCCGCTCGCTCTGGCAGACAACAAGCCAAACCGGCGCGCATGGGAACACGCACACCGGCCGAGGGAGCGCTCGGCGCGTACGCGAGTTCCGAATCTCTTCCGACACATTCGGTGCGCTCGGACGAGGCGAAGCCGTCATCTACACCCCGATCGCCGGCCACCCAAGCCGGGCACGGATCATGCCCTTCCAGCTCCCGGACGCATCACCAGCCCGGATCGATGCTGACGGTCCACGCTCGCTATGCGAGATCCCCGTCTACGCCGACGAGGGCTTCTTGCTCGACGGTGGGTCGGGCGGCGAGCCGGACGACGAGCCGTCCGGGCGGACGGCGGCAGGGTAGTCAGCCGAACTGAGAGATAGCGTGAAACCAATGTTCGACTCCCAAAGACAAGCCAGCGGTGATGCCGGCGCAAGCGCTGAACAGGAGCACGAACGCCGCTCGCTGGCCCGACGCCGCCGGGCCCGCGAAAGGTACGGACCAGTTGGCTCAATCCTGACGGCACTCGCAGGTGAGCCACACAACGTCCATGCGTGGAAGCAAGGCGCCGAAGGTGAAGCCGCAACAGCACGAGCGCTCGAGCACCACCTACGTCGCAGCGACGTCATCGTGCTCCACGACCGGCGAATCCCTGGTCGCGGCCGCGCGAACATCGACCACATCGCGATCGGGCCCGGCGGCATCACCGTGATCGACACCAAGAGCACACGCGGCCAAGTCCAGCTACGCACCGTCGGAGTCATAAACCGGCGCGAACAGCTGCTCGTCAACGGACGCGACCGCACCAGCCAACTCGACGCACTCGAACGCCAACTCGATCGCGTCGCGACCGTGCTTGACCGGCAAGGCGTCGACTACGTCAACGCGATGGGCGCGCTCTGCTACCCCTTCATGAGAAGAAACCTCCTCCATTACGGTCGAGCACGAGACGGTCTGATCACCGTCGATGATCCGCGCCACGCTGCGAAAGTCGCCAATCGCAGCGGACCGCTCACGCCAGAGGACATAGAGGACCTCGTCTCCAGGATCGCGGCAGCCTTCCCACCGGCAGTTTGACTGGCCGTCGTGTTAGGCCCGATGCGTTCACCAAGCAAGAGGCCGTGAAGCTTCCGCTCTGTGGTGGTGAAGCCGATCGCTCGGTGCCGGCGATCCGCACGATCGAGGCGTCGCCGTTGCGATCATGAGGTCGCAGGCGGTCCGTGCGAGTGCCTTGCGGGCAGACGAATCGCTGGCGTCGGAGACCGCCGAGTGCTCCTACGTCGCCGAAGCGCTCGTCTGGGGCCGAGGGCGTCGCGGGCCGAAGCGATAGCGCGGCACTGGTGGTCCAGCGCCGGCTGCGTGCCGGAGGTTGGGGTTGCTCGCTCCGCGATTACGCTCGGTGCTGCATAGGCAACGGACGCCTGAGGTGTCCCGCGCTCGTTCCCTCAGATCCGCGCGAAGCAGAACGAAAGCTCCGCCGGCTGAGATGCGCGTGGTTTGAGAAGAGCGAGACTGGTTACTTGCGTCGGTTGCGGTGATCGCCGTCGCTCGGCCAGTTGACGTTGTTCAGCAGGTCTGCCCAGTTGGCGTCTCCTGGAGACTCGGCGAGCGCGATCACAGCCGCGCACAGCAGGGCGATCACGCCGAGCACGGCGAAGCCGAGGGTGGCCGCCAGCGGCGTAACGACGAACAGCGCGATTGGGCGCCTGACGAACGGTCGGGCCAGCACGATCCCTCCAGCGGCGAACACGGCAACCCCGAGCGCGATCAGCGCGATGTCGGCACGACTGCGGAGCATCTCATGCCAGACCAGCCGGATTGTGTAGT
>JAJZID010000017.1 GCA_021810705.1 Actinomycetes bacterium | reverse complement strand
CGTGGCGGGTGTCGCCCGCGGTCGCCGCCTGCCGGTCAGGTTTGACGAGCGTGTCTGGCATGAAGCGATACGAGGGTCCTCCGGGCGCGCGCTTGAGGTCGCCGGTAGCACCCGCAAACGCCTTGAGCTCGAAGGTCTGGCACTCGCCGCTGCCCGCGCTTGTGAGTCCGAGGGTGTCGATGGCACGCGTCTTGCGGGCTGCGCAAAGGTCTATCTACCTCTCGGAGAGGGAACCGCGTCTGAGCGACCCTTCGGCATGGTCGTGCAGCTCGCGCGGGACGAGCAACGCGCCCTCGTCTGGGTGTTCGTCGCATTTGGGCCTCGCCATCCGCGGCCGGGCGTGCGGACCGTCTACGAACGAGCCCATCGGCGACTCCACGGGCGCTTCCCTTGAGTGCCACGAGCACCAAGGCCCGCCCTGCTTTCACTTCGCGACGGGCCTCTGGCCGGGATAGCCGAGCGCACCCGGATTGCGCGGTCAGCGGGGCCAAGCCGCGACAGCGTCCCACGGGGCGCTGCCGAGGCTCGAGCCGGCTGCTGTTTCGATGGAGAGTTAGCGCCAGATGTCCATGGCGATCGAGGGGAACTCTTCGCTGAACCACCCATCGCGTGCGGAGCTGGCGAGTAGCTGGCGTAGATCAGCATCGAATTGCTCGAGGCGGTCGGCGAACAGGTGCGGGGCGGCGCTGGAAAGCGAGTACACGCCAGCGGCGACCTGATCGACGGTGCGATCGATGATGCGCTCGGGGACCTCCAGTCGCTGCGGGCCGGTAAGGCCAGCGGCGCGGTAGATCGTGTCCTCGCCGTCGGGTGTGCCCGCGGTCAACACGCCCTTTCCGGCCCGACGATCCGGGCCGAGGTAGCGCTGCACGAGCTCGGCGATCCGCGCGTGAGGTGGACGGGGATAGGGCAGCTCAGCACCGCTGTCAACGCCTTGATGGGTCGTCGCGTGCACGTGCACGACGGCGCCGTCGTCGGTGAGCATGCCGCGCACGGTCCTCGCGACGCGACGGCGATCCATCCAGTGAAAAGACTGTGCGAACGCCACCAATCGCACCGGCGCAAGATCAGCCGGCAGCTCCTCAGCCCGAAGTTGCCGCCAGGTCACGTTGCTCACGCCCGTCTCGGCGGCGAGTCGCGCAGCCTCGCTCAGCATGCCAGCGTCAGGATCGATTCCGAACGCCTGTGCGAAGTTCGGCGCAAGCAACAGGGTCAACGACCCGGGACCGCAGCCGACGTCCAAGAGTCGTCCGGATCCGTCGAGCTCAAGCGCGGTGACCAGCAGATCGACGAGCTCAGCCGGGTAGGCGACCCGACCGACGGAGTAGAACCGGGCGGTGCCCGCATACAGAGATGGGTCCCACTTCCAGCCTGGGGAGCTCGCGGCGCTGATGTGTTCCGACGACACCGGCCCAGCATAGGCCGCCGACGATAGCCGGCCCTGCCCGTCCTTCGTGCACGAGCGCGAGCCGGGACAGACCTGCTCCGCAGCTGTCACGAACATCTCTGGCGGTACGGTTACTCCCCCGCATTGCGCGGAACTCGCTGCAACCTACACGGCTCAGGCCTTCACCTTGCATCCGCAGGCTCGTCGACCGCGCTCGGGTAGAACTCGAGGAACTCCACAAGCTGCAAGGCATCCATGGGCCGCGCGAAGTAGAAACCCTGCCCGGTGTCGCAGCCGAGCTCCCGCAGGGTGTTCGACTGCTCGGGATCCTCGACACCCTCGGCCACCACCTCCAGGCCGAAGGTGTCGCCCAAGCGCAGGACGGCCGAAGCCAGCCCAGAGGTGACCGGCGCCGCCCCTGCCGCGAGCAGCGAGCGGTCCATCTTGAGCACGTCCAGCGGGAACATGCTGAGCGAGCTGAGCGATGAGTAGCCGGTGCCGAAGTCATCCATCGCCAGACGCACACCGAGCTCTCTGAGCTGCTGCAGGCGGCTGGTGGCAAGGTCGGTGTCGGTCATCATCACCGATTCGGTGATCTCGAGCGTCAGCGCCTCTGGCGGAAGGTCAGCCTCGGTCAGCGCCCGGCGCACGTCGGAGACGATCTCGCTGTGAAACAGCTGTTTGACCGAGAGGTTGATACCGACGCTGGGAAGGCAGCCGCCCTTCACGTGACCGCGAATCTCACGGGCCTGCCGGCATCCCTCGCTAAGCACCCAGCGCCCAATCTCGATGATCAAACCGGTCTCCTCGGCGAACGGGATGAAATCGTCCGGCGGGATCAGGCCCCGATCGGGATGTCGCCAGCGCAGCAGCGCCTCCAGTCCGGTGATGGTTCCGTCGGAGAGACGGACCAGCGGCTGGTAGTGCAGCTCGAACTCCTTGCGCACAACGGCACGCTGGAGGTCTGCCCGCAGCTGAAGCCTTGCCATCACGCGCTCATGCATGGCAGGCTCGAACAACCGGTAGCCGCTCTTACCATCACGCTTGGCGATGTACATCGCGGCATCGGCATTGCGAATCAGCTCATCGGCATCCGTGGCCCGAGCGCCTTCTGCAACCGAGATCCCCACGCTGGCGCGGATGGTGATCTCGTGTGTGTCGAGGTTCAGTGGCTGGCTCAGCTCGGCGAGGATCCGCTCGGCGGTCTCAACTGCCACGCTGAGGTCCGGGAGGTCGTCGAGCAGGATCGCGAACTCGTCGCCGCCGAAGCGCGCGGCGGTGTCCACCGTCCGCACGCTGGACTGAATCCGCTTTGCCGCCTCCAGCAGCACACGGTCACCGACGGCATGGCCCAGGCTGTCGTTGACGGTTTTGAAGTCGTCGAGGTCGATGAACAGCACCGCGATGCTCAACCCGTCGCGGCGTGTGCTGCCCACCGCGTGTCGCACGCGCTCATTGAAGAGCGCACGGTTGGCGAGCAGCGTCACCGGGTCGTGGAATGCCTGGTGGGAGAGCTGCTCTTCAAAGGCCTTGCGGTCGCTGACATCTCGGCCGTTGAGCACGACACCTCCGACGGTCGCGTCGGAGCTCAGATCGGTGTGCAGGATCTCGAAATGCCGTAGCGTTCCGTCCTTGTGCCTGAGCAAGCAGTCGATCGCCTCTGATCGGCTGGCAGCGCGCCTGCCGTCGTTGAGGCGACGCAGCAGGCGACCGTGCTCCTCCGGGTGCAGGAGGAGCTCAAGTGGCCTGCCGACCACCTCATCGACCGTGTAGCCGAGGATTCGTTCAATCGACGGGCTCTGGTAGACGATTTCATTTCCCTCGCCAAGCACCGTTATCAGATCGCTTGAGTTCTGCACAAGCGTCGCGAATCTCGCCTCACTGGCACGACGATGCACCTCCGCGCTGAGTTCGGCGCTGCCGAGGGCGAGCGCGACCTGGTGCGCAAGTGTGCGCATGGCGTAGCCGATCTCATCGTCGAAGGCAGCCTCACCGGCGAGCAGCAGATAGAGCGCGCCCTGCTCGTCGCTGTCGGGGCGCAGATCGAGCGCGAGCAGTGGCTCATCGCTGGCGGGAAGCATCAGCTGGGAACGCACGGTGGAACGGACGATGGCTCCGTCCACGCTCACCGATCTGCGCAGTATCGGTCCAAGGTTCTGCGAGATTGGCCACCTGCTCAGTTGCCCGGACGCGTCGAGCTCCATTGCCTCGGCATGGCCTTGGTAAAAGCGGCACACGCGCGCCGCAAGCGGTGTGCCGTCGAGTCCAGCGACGGCCCGAAGCGCCGCTGTGAGGATGTCCATCGGCTCACTGACACCGATCAGCATGCCCCCGGCAGAGCTGAGGGCATGCTCGCGCGCGACCGCCTTCTCACGCTCACGGACGAGTCCGGCCATGCGCGCGACCGCAAGCCCAAACATCCCGATCGAGGCCACGATGATGAGCAGGAGATCACCGTCGTGCAGTGGCAGCACCTTGGCGATCTCAAGCACCGGCGCGATCAGCGTCGCGACGGTCAGAAGCGCCAGCCGCGTGCTCGTGAAGCGCGACCGTCTCGTGAACTCTGGGTCTGAGACGGCATTGACCGACGGGTGAAGCGCGGCGGCGCCCCAGAACAGGGAGAAGAGGCCGCGGGTCGCCTGCAGCCAGAGCTGATCGTGGTAGCCCCCGGACAGCCGCAGTAGTGTGCCGACGTCGTCGGCCACGAGCAGAGACGCGATCGCGGCGATCATCAGGTAGAAGCTCACCGGCCGCTTGCCGCCATCGAAGACGATGCCGACAGCTGCAACGAGCAGGATCAGGTCGCCAAATGGGTAGCTCGCTGAGACCAGCCGTGCCAGCGGCGCCAGCGCGGCATCGTTGAGATAGGGGGCGATCATCAGGATGGCCGACGCAAGCGCCAGCCCCAGCGCGATGATCAGACCGTCGACGACGCCCGGGTCATCCGTGCGCTGGGCGCGGCGTCTGATCAAGACGATGAGCCCCGCCGTCACGAGCGGATAGGTCGCGAGCCTGGCCACATCAGCAACCGACACCCCGGTGCCGAAGACCCGCAGAACCGGCGGCAAGATCGCGCTGTAGAGATCGCCGATCAGCAGCGTCGCCAGGCCGAGCCCAAACAGCCACCACGCCCCGCGCGCGGGCGGCCGGTGTCTCCTGACGCCGGCAACCAGGCCCAACAGCCCGAGGAAGCTGAGGCCACTGAGCACCAACGCGTCACCCTTGAGCGGGCGCACGAAGAGGTACAGACTCGTGATCGATACGCCCAGGGCGAGGAACGCCCAGGCGAACCGGTCGCGATCGATGGAGGCTGCGGTCCGCGAGGAAAGGTTTCGAAATGCCCGTGCAGCCGGACTGGGCAGTGTGCCGTAACCACCTTGCATGGCCGCACTATCGGCTCGATCTGCGAATTGCCAAAGCTTCGCGCTCGCAGTCGCACGCAAGTGTCGAGCTCAGGTAGCTGAGATGCCCGCAAAGCGACCCGACGGTGGAAGCGTTCGGTGGCGCGCTCTCGCCGCGGCCAGAACCCGCCGTGACCCGTCCCGATCAAGACTGCGCTCCGCGGTCGCGCGCCCTCGACATGGTGGGTGATCAGGCCATCGTGCCGCTCGGTCATGTGCGTGAGCGCCTCGCGATGGGTGGCTCAGAAGGACGCATGCGCAAGCCGCGTGTCGCCCGGGCCGCACGGCGCCCGGCCGCTTGATCTCTTCAACTGCGATGTTTCACCGTCGAAACTCCGCGGAGTTGTGACGGTGAAACAGTGCGCGGGCGCGGCCTGCACGCCAGGGCGCGGCCTGCACGCCAGGGCGCGGCCTGCACCCAACGGCGCGCGGCCGGTCGGTGGCCTTCTGGGCAGGCGCTAGCTCGTCTGCAGCGCCGGTCGCATGAAGGTCGGCGGCTGCGCGGGAAGCGGCTCCGATCCCCGAAAGCGCCAGCTGCGAGGCAGCACCGGCACGAGCGCCCGGCGCGCAGACTCAGCGCCCACCCGCAACGCCGCGGCCCGCAGGGGGTCCCAGCCGAGCCCATAACCACGGCGGATGCGGGCCGGGAGCAGGCCGACCACGGTGAAGTTCGCCGCCTCGAGCAGCGGCCTGGCCCTGGTCGGCACCGGCGGGCGCAGCACCACATCGACCCCGAGCTGTCGCGCTTCGCTGGAGACGTGCAGAACGTCGCCTGAGAGCATCGCGCGCATGTACTCGCGCATACCGGCGTAGCCCGCGGGCATGTCGGCGGCTCCCAGACCGAACAACCCTCCGACCGTGCGCCAATCGCGCCAGTATGCCTCCCGCTCGCGCTCGCTGAGCGGGCGCACGTAGCGGTCGTACACCAGGATGCCCGAGTCCGCGAGCGTCGCCAGGATCCAGAGCATCAGCTCCGGATCATCGGCGGCCCACGGAGTGCCGGCCGCGAACTTGCCAGCCGGGTACGGCAGCGTGCCGCGGGTACGGCTGTGTACGCGCCGGACCGCGGCCGTCACACGCTCAGCGGCCTCACGCTCGCCGAAGATGATCGTGTCGAGCACCCGTGCGGTTCGATACAGGCGCGCATAGGGGTCCTCGAGCGAGCCCGTGGACATGAAGAACCCGGCGAACGCCACCGGGTGCGCAGCCTGCATCAGCAACGCGCGCGCACCTGAGATACGCAGCACCTGCTCGCGGTGGATGCGGCGGATCAGCGAGGCGTCGGTGAAGTAGCCGGGCACACAACCATTGTGACGCGCCTCAGCTGCGCCTGCGCGCAACGTCCCAAACGGAGATGGCGAGAATCACGACCACGACCAGCGGCAAAAGCCACCACACGGGAACGTTCGACTGCGAGACGACCAACGTCGCCGCCAGCGCGACCACGACCGCAGCAGCGATCCGCCAATCGTCGCCGATCACAAAGTCCCAGAGGAAGCGCAGCAGCGCACGGACACGGCTCACGCGCGCACCGGTCTTGAGAGGACCTGCTCACGCGCCGCCTGCAGACGCCGCAGCGCAGCGACGGCGACGAGCGCGAACGCCAGGTAGCCGACGATCAGCACCGGCAGCGCCAGTTCACCACCGGGCCAGTGGGCGTCAGCCCCCTCGCCGCCCCAGAAGGTCCCAAACGACGTGAGCATCACCCCGACCACGAACTTCAGCGTGTTCTCCGGCACCCTTGCGAGCGGAGCCCTGATCATCACGCCGATGCCGACCATGACCAGCACCGCCGCGGCCGCAGCCGCGGCCGCGAGCGGCACGTCCTTCTGGTTTGACCCGAACGTGAGCGCGATGAAGACGACCTCGAGCCCCTCGAGCAGGGTCCCCTTGAACGACACGAAAAAGGCGTAGGGGTCGATACCGGGCGCGACCGGGCCGGCGTCAGCGGCGGCGTGTGACTCCTCGGCGTAGGCCGCATTCTCGTCGTGCAATGACTTCAGCCCGCTGGCCCGAAGGATCGCCTTGCGCAACCACTGCAGACCGAAGACGAGCAGCAACCCCCCCACGACGCCGCGCAGGACGTTGATCGGAAGCGCCGTCAAGGCCGGCCCCAGCGCCGCCGTCACAGCAGCCAGGACGACCAGCGCGACGCCGACACCGATCAGCGCAGAGCGCCAGCTGCGTGTGACGCCAACCGCCATGACGATCGTCAGCGCCTCGGTTGCCTCGACCGCGCAGGCGATGAATACCGCAACGACGAGTCCGGCCTGAGTTCCGCTCATCTTCGTCCGCCAGTGCTCACCAGTGGTGGTCGTGCTCGGCCGCTAGCCACGTTCTGCATGCTCGCACCATCGCCTCGCCGAAGAAGTTACCCGCTCGTAAACGTTCAGTAAACCGTGGCGCGTTCAGGTACGCCGAGTAGAGTGCTCCAGGATGATCGAGGTCCGGGGACTGACCAAGCACTACGGCGACCGCATCGCGGTCGAGGACCTCACCTTCACCGTGGAGCCTGGCTTTGTGACCGGCTTTCTCGGACCCAACGGTGCCGGCAAGTCAACGACCATGCGTTTGATCCTCGGGCTTGATCGACCGACGCGCGGGACCGCGACCGTCAACGGACGCGCCTACCAGGATCTCTCCGCGCCGCTGCGCGAGGTGGGTGCCCTGCTTGAGGCGCGTGCGGTGCACACCGGCCGCTCCGGCTACAACCACCTGCTGGCGCTCGCGCAGACGCACGGGATTCCCCGCCGACGCGTGGACGAGGTCGTTGCCCTGGTCGGGCTGGAGTCGGTGGCACGCAAGCGCGTCGGCGGCTTCTCGCTGGGCATGGGTCAACGGCTCGGGGTGGCCGCGGCGCTGCTCGGCGACCCCGCGACCGTGGTGCTCGACGAACCCGCCAACGGACTTGACCCCGAGGGGATCCGCTGGATCCGCAACCTGCTCAAGGGGCTCGCAGCCGAGGGCCGCACGGTGTTTCTCTCCTCGCACCTGATGAGCGAGATGGAGCAGACCGCAGACCGTCTGATCGTCATCGGCCGCGGGCGTCTGGTGGCCGACACCGACGTTGCGAGCTTCGTCGCGCAGGCCTCGGCCGGTGCGCCGGTGCGGGTGCGCTCACCCGCAGCCGATGCGCTGGCCGGCGTGCTCGGCGGCATCGGTGGCCGCTGCGAGCAACTCGAGGATGGCGCCTTGAAGGTGTTCGGTCTGAGCGCCGAGCAGGTGGGTGACGCGGCGGCGGCGCAGGGAATCGCGCTGCACGAGCTGACGCCGCTGCAGGTGACGCTCGAGGACGCGTTCATGAGCATCACCAAGGATCTGGTCGAGTACCACGAGTCTCTGCCAGAGGGCGAGCAACCCGGCGTACCACTGGCGACACTCGCGGACGGGGAGCAGCAGTGAGCGCCACTGCCAGCCCGGAGCTGCCGCGCGAGCGTGCGCTGCAGGGGGTGACGCTGCCGCGGGTGATCCGCTCGGAGTGGACCAAGCTGTGGACGCTGCGCTCGACCCGCTGGTCACTGTTTTTGGCGTTTGTCGCACAGGCCGGGCTCGGTCCGCTGATCGCCCTCATCGAGATGTCGCGCTGGTCGCAGCTGAGCTTGCAGCAGCGCTTCACGATCAACCCGATCGATCACAGCCTGGGCGGCTGGCACCTCGCCCAGCTCGCGGTCGCGATCCTGGGCGTGATGACGATGACGGGCGAATACCACACCGGCATGATCCGCTCGAGCTTTATGGCGGCGCCCAAGCGCCTGCCCGTGCTGTGGGCAAAGCTCCTGGTGTTCTCGGCCGTGACGCTCGTGCTCATGGTGGTTGCCGCGTTCATCGGCTTCCTGGGTGCACAGGCGATCTTCGCCGAGCACCACGTGAACGTCGCGCTCGGCGCGCCTCACGCCCTGCGCGCGATCTTCGGTGTCGCCCTGGTGATCACCGCAACCGGTGCGATGTGCGTCGCCCTGGGCACGATCGTGCGCCGCACCGCCGGCGGCATCGCGCTGTTCGTGGGCGTGTTCTTCGTGCTCCCCGGGCTCGTCGACATCCTGCCGAGCGCGACCGCGAACGCGCTGCAGCCGTATCTGCCCTCGACCGCCAGCACCGGGCTGGCGCAGGCGCTCGCACAGCCCAACAGCTTCACGCCGTGGGGCGGCTTCGCGCTGTTCTGCGGCTACACCGCCGCGGTCACCGTGATCGCGGCCGTGCTGCTCAAGCGCCGCGACGCCTGAGTCAGCCGCCCAGCAGGCTCCTGCCGGTCATCTCCGCGGGCTGCTCCAAGCCGAGCAGCCCGAGGATTGTGGGCGCCACGTCGGCAAGCACGCCGCCGTCGCGCAGCGCTCCCTCATAGCCGGTCACGATCAGCGGCACCGGGTTGAGCGAGTGGGCCGTGTTGGGGCTGCCGTCAGGCTCGAGCATGTTGTCGGCGTTGCCGTGGTCGGCGGTGATCACGAGCACGCCACCGCCCTGCGTCACCGCGTCCACAACCTCACCCAGACAGCGGTCGACCGTTTCAACCGCACTGCTGGCCGCGGCGATGACGCCGGTGTGGCCAACCATGTCGGCGTTGGCGAAGTTGATGATCCCGAACGTCGGCTGGTCCTCACGCCAGGCGCGCGCGAACGCGGCGGCGGCCTGCGGGGCGCTCATCTCAGGCTTGAGGTCGTAGGTGGCCACATCCCGGGGCGATGGCACCAGCTCCCGCCGCTCGCCGGCCTGAGGCGCCTCCTCGCCGCCGCCGAAGAAGTACGTGACATGCGGGTACTTCTCGGTCTCGGCCACGTGCAGCTGACGGCCCCCATGAGCGGCGATCACCTGCGGCAGCGTGACACGCGGGCGCTGCGGGCGAAACGCCACCGGATGGCTCCAGGCCTCGTCATACTCGGTCATCGTCGCGTAGCGCGCGACCGGCGCAGCGCCGCCGCGCGCCACCGCATCGAAGCCGGGATCCGTCAGCGCGCGGGTCAGCTCGCGCATGCGATCGGGACGGAAGTTGAACGCGAAGACACTGTCACCGGGCCGGATCGGCGCCGCCTCACCGACGATCGTGGGCAGCAGGAACTCATCGGTCTCGCCGCGCGAGTAGCCGTCCCGCACAGCCTGCGCGCCGGTCAGCGCGTGATGCTCGCAGCGGCCGTGGACGAGCAGGTCATAGGCGAGCTGCACACGCTCCCAGCGACTGTCGCGGTCCATCGCGTAGTAGCGCCCGACGACGCTGCCGACGCGTCCGACGCCCAGCTCGCTGAGCCAGGACTCGACCTGCGCGAGAAAGCGCTCGCCGGAGTGCGGCGGGGTGTCGCGCCCATCCGTGAACGCGTGGATCACCAGGTCACTGACACTCAGCTCGCGGGCGAGCGCGAGCAGCGCGTGCAGGTGCTCGATGCTGGAGTGCACCCCGCCATCTGAGACCAAACCGACGAGATGCACGCGAGCGCCCTCCGGCAGGTTGTTCAGGGCCGCGCGCAGGGCCTCGCTGGAGCCGAGCGTCCCGGCCGCGACGGCGGCATCGATGCGCGTCAGGTCCTGCATGATCACCGCGCCGGCGCCGAGGTTGAGGTGGCCGACCTCGGAGTTGCCCATCTGACCTTCGGGCAAGCCGACCGCGAGGCCGCAGGCCGTGAGCGTGGTGTGGGGATGGCGCTCCCAGAGCGCATCAAACACCGGGGTGCGAGCCAGCGACACCGCGTTGCCCGGGCCGGCCGGAGCGAGGCCCCAGCCGTCGAGTACGACCAGCGCGCACGAGGGCGCCGGCCAGCGGGCCGGCGCCACGAGCGGTTGTGCTGTCATGCCGGGACCGCCGCGGCCACGATCGCGGCGAACGCCCGCGCGTCGAGGCTTGCGCCGCCGACCAGCGCGCCGTCGATGTCCGCCAGCGCCAGCAGCGACGCCGCGTTCTCGGGGGTGACGCTGCCGCCGTAGAGGATCCGGACGCGACCGGCCTGCTCCGGTGAGCGGCTGGCGACCAGCGCCCGGATGAACACCGCCGCCTCCTGGGCCTGCTCGGGCTCGGCGACCGTACCCGTGCCGATCGCCCAGATCGGCTCGTAGGCGATCGCCACCTCGCCGAGGCGCTCGGCCTCGACCTTGGCGAGCCCCTCCTGCACCTGGTGTCGCAGCTTGCGCTCGGTCTCGCCGCGCTCGCGCTCGGCCTCGCTCTCGCCCACACACAGAATCGGCGCCAGGCCAGCGTCGAGCGCCGCCGCCAGCTTGAGCGCGACCGCCCGGTCGCTCTCGCCGCACAGCTCACGGCGCTCGGAGTGGCCGAGGATCACCCCGTCAACGTCGATCTCCGTCAACATCGGCGCCGAGATCTCACCGGTGAACGCGCCCGCCTCGGCGTGGTGCATGTTCTGCGCAAACACCTGTACGCGCGACCCCCGGACAGAGTCCACCATCGCCTGAAGGGCGGTGAACGGCGGGCAGATCGCGAGATCGGCCGCCTCCGCGGCGTAGACCAGTGGCAGCAGTTGCTGGATGAACGCCTCCGCCTCCGCCACCGTCTTGTGCATCTTCCAGTTGCCCGCGATCAGCGGGCGCCTGGTGCTCACAGCCTCACCCCGGCGTCCGCGGGCGTCCCGTCAAGCACCACGACGCCCGGCAGCTGTTTGCCCTCGATCAGCTCGAGCGCCGCCCCACCGCCGGTTGACACGTGGGTCATGCGCTCGGCCAGGCCGAACTTGGCCACCGCGGCGGCGGAGTCGCCGCCCCCCACCACCGTCACCGCGTCGGCGGTGGCGAGCGCCTGCGCCAGGGCCCTGGTTCCAGCGGCGAACGGCTCGAGCTCGAACGCGCCCATCGGACCGTTCCAGAACACGGTCCCGGCGCGTGCGACACGCTCGCTGTAGTCGGCGACGGTGCGTGGCCCGATGTCGAGGCCCATGTGCCCGGCCGGCACGTCCACCCCATCGAGCCCCTCAGCTGCGGCGTCCGCGCCGAAGTGGTCGGCGATCACGAGATCGCATGGCAACACGAGCTCACCACGGCTTGCGCGCGCTGCCTCAAGCAGCCTGCGAGCGTGCTCGACGTCTTCGCCTGAGCAGAGCGAGTCGCCGACCTCATGGCCCTCTGCGGCCAGGAACGGGAAGGCCATCGCCCCGCCGATCAGGATCGTGTCTGCGACCTCGAGGAAACGCTCGATCACCGCGATCTTGTCGCTCACCTTCGCGCCGCCGAGGATCGCCACGAGCGGCCTTGCGGGCGAGCTCATCAGCGTCGTCAGCGTCTGCACCTCGCGTGTCAGAAGCAGGCCGGCGGCACGCTTTGGCATCAGCCGCGCAACCCCTTCGGTCGAGGCGTGCGCCCGGTGCGCGGCACCGAACGCATCGTCCACATAGGCGTCCGCGAGCTCGGCCAGAGCCGCCGCGAGCTGCGGATCGTTGCGGGTCTCGCCAGGCTCGAAACGGACGTTTTCGAGCATCAGAACCTGCCCGGGCGCCAGTGCCGCGGCGAGCTTTGAAACCTCCTCCCCGACGACCGCCGGCGCCATCTGCACCGGCACCCCGAGCAGCTCAGTGAGACGCTCAGCCACAGGCGCCAGCGACAGCTCTGGCTCACGCTGCTTGGGTCTGCCGAGGTGCGAGACGAGAATCAGCGCGGCTCCACGCGAGCGCAGCTCGCGCAGCGTCGGCAGGGCCGCGCGGATGCGCGTGTCGTCAGCGACCGCGCCAGCGCTCAGTGGCACGTTGAAGTCGACCCGCACGAGCACGCGCTCGCCACGGAGCTCACCGAGGTCATCCAGTGTCTTCACGGTCGCCTCAGAGCTTGGTTACGAGGTCGACGATGCGGCTCGAGTAGCCCCACTCGTTGTCATACCAGGCCACGACCTTCACGAGCGTGCCGTCAAGCACCGCGGTGAGCGCCGAGTCGACGATCGAGGATGCGGGGTCGCCAACGATGTCAGAGGACACGATCGGGTCCTCGGTGTAGGCCAGGTAGCCGCGCATCGGCCCCTCGCTGGCCGCCCGCAGCGCCGCGTTGATCTCCTCCTTGGTCGTCTCACGCTCCGCCTCGATGGTCAGGTCAACGACGCTGCCGGTGGGCACGGGCGCTCGCACCGCGAAGCCGTTCAGCTTCCCGTTGAGCTCGGGGACGACGAGACCGATCGCCTTGGCCGCGCCGGTGGTGGCGGGGATCAGGCTCAGCGCGGCAGCGCGGGCGCGGCGCAGATCCTTGTGTGGCATGTCCTGCAGACGCTGGTCGGCGGTGTAGGCATGAACCGTGGTCATCAGGCCGTGCTTGACGCCGACGGTGTCCTGCAGCACGCGCGCGACGGGCGCAAGACAGTTGGTCGTGCAGGACGCCATCGAGATGATCCTGTGGGCCTGGGGGTCGTAGGCCTGCTCGAAGTTGACGCCCAGCACCACGGTCACGTCCGGGTCGGTCGCAGGGGCCGAGATCACGACCTTGCTGGCACCGGCCTGCAGATGCTTGCTGGCCCCCTCACGGGTGGTGAAGTGCCCGGTCGACTCGATCACCACGTCGACTCCGAGCTCGCCCCAGGGAAGCGCGGCCGGGTCGGTCTCGGCCAGCACCTTGACCTCACGGCCGTTGACGGCGATGCCGCCGTCGCTGAGCTCGACGGTGCCCTTGAAGCGACCGTAATTGGAGTCGTACTTGAGCAGATGCGCGATCGTCCGCGGATCCACCAGGTCGTTGACCGCAACCCATTCGATCTCGGCGCCCTGCTCTGCGGCCGCCCGCATGACGTTGCGGCCGATGCGCCCGAATCCGTTGATCCCTACGCGTATTGCCATTGTCTTCTCCAAGTCGTGTGGTTACGAGCCCAACCCGGCCCGAAAGGAAGGCCGCCGGGGACCCCACTTAGGCTAAAGCGCAGTCTCGCTCACCAATCGTCCCACGTCACCCGCGAATCCCCGGCTAGCGACGCGAGACCACCTCGACCCGCAGACCGTCGGGGTCGCGCATGTAGGCGGCGTAGTAGCGCTTGCCGTACTGCGGTCGCAGACCGGGGGCCCCGTCGTCAGCGCCGCCGGCAGCGATCCCGGCACGGTAGGCGGCGTCGACCGCGGCCTTGCCGCTGGCCTGCAGAGCCACATGCCCGTAGCCCGCGGCGGGGGGCAGGCCACGCACCACAAGCCAGAACTCAGGCCCGTTGATGCCGTAGGCGATCGCATGCTCGGACTCCAGCATGCGACGGGCTCCCAGCGCGAAGAACACCGGGTCGTAGAAGCGGGCGGAGCGCTTGAGGTCCGCGACCTCGAAACCGACGTGATCAATCATGCCGGGCGTCCCACGTCACGGTGAACCACCTCCACAACGTACTCGGCCAAGGGCTGGTAACGCTCGCCGAGCGCCTGCGCGACGGCCACGGACCGGTGTCTGCCGCCCGTGCAGCCGACCGCCACCACCAGATGTGACTTGCCCTCGGCCAGATACTGCGGCAGCAGGTAGTCGAGCAGCGGATGCAGACGCGCGTAGAAGGCCTCAAGCGCGCCGTCGCGGTCGATGAAGTCAACTATCCGCCGGTCAAGGCCGGTGAGCGGACGCAGCGCGGGCTCGTAGTGCGGATTGGGCAGAAAGCGCACGTCGAACATCAGGTCGCCATCACGGGCCGTGCCGTACTTGAAGCCGAAGCTCTCAAACGTCACAGCCAGCCGCCCGGGAGTCCGGCTCGGGAGCATCTGGTCGGCGAGCTTGCGCCGCAGCGCCGCGGCTGACAGGCCCGAGGTGTCGACCACCACGTCGGCGCGTTCGCGCAGCGGCGCGAGCGCCTCACGCTCCCGCGCGATGCCCTCCGCCACGCTGCCGTCCGGTGCCAGTGGATGCCGCCTGCGCGTCTCCTTGTAACGCGTTTGCAGGGTCTCCTCGTCGGCTTCCAGGAACAGCACTCGATGGCTGACACCCAGCTGCGCGAGCCGATCGAGCACGGCTGCCAGCCCGTCGAAGTAGCTGCCCGCCCGCACATCGGAGACGATCGCCGCCTGGGCCACCTTCGAGCCGCTGTGCGTGAAGAGCTCGACCAGCGAGCTGATCATCTCCGAGGGCAGGTTGTCCACGCAGAAGTAGCCCTCGTCCTCGAAGGCGGCCATTGCGGTGGACTTCCCGGCCCCTGAGAAGCCGGTGATCACGACCAGGTCGCGTAACGCCAGCTCTTGCTCAGCCTGTGACTGCATCTGTGTCTCGCCTGTTTCGGCATGTGCCGACTTTGTAACCGCTCATGGTCCCCCAGGCTCGGGGTTTACCAGGCGACGCGGCCGACACGCTCACACCCCTGTCCGGTGGAGCTCCCGGTGCAGCTCGCGAGCGAGCTTGCCGGGGATGCCCGGCACCGCCTCGAGCTCCTCGCGCGAGGCCTCGAGGACCGCGTCGGGGGAGCCGAAGTGGGCAAGCAGCGCGCGCTTGCGGGCCGGCCCGACGCCTGCGAGCCCGTCGAGGATCGACGTCGTCATCGCCTGGTCGCGGCGCTGGCGGTGGTGGCTGATCGCAAAGCGATGCGCTTCGTCGCGCAGCCGCTGCAACAGCTGCAGCTCCGGCGTGTCATGCGCCAGCTGCAGCGACTCGGCGCGCCCGGGAATGAACACCTCCTCGATGCGCTTGGCCAGCGAGACGACCGGCACACCCAGCTCCACAAAGCCGCCCAGTGCGCGCAGGCCCGCGGCGAGCTGGCCCTTGCCACCGTCGATCACGATCAGGTCCGGCAGCGCCGCGAAGCTGGGGTCGTACTCGCGGTCGTGTGGCGAGCGGTCCTGCTGCGCCTCGAACTGCGCCAGGCGCCGCCCCAGGATCTCCTCAAGCGAGGCGAAGTCGTCAGGGCCGTACTCGCCCGCGCCTGCCCGCCCGGCCCCGTCAGCGACCGCCGCATCTCCGACGGTCCTGACCAGGAAGCGCCGGTAGTCGGCCTTCTTGGGCACGCCGCCCTCGAACACGACCATCGAGGCAACCGTGTTGGTGCCCATCAGGGTGGAGATGTCGTAGCACTCGATGCGCACCGGCAGCGTGTCAAGGCCGAGCGCGCGCTGCAGCCCGCCGAGCGCCTGCGCCCGCTGCTGACGGCGGCGTTCCGAGCGCAGCCTCTCCTGCTCGAGCGCCAGGCGGGCGTTGCGCTGGGCGAGCTCGAGCAGCCGGCGCTTGTCGCCGCGCTCGGGCGCACGCACCTCAACCCGGCTGCCGCGCCGCTCGCTGAGCGCAGCCGCAAGCGCCGCTGTGGTGCCCGGGCCGCCAGCCGCAGCGGGGTCGACCACCACGAGCGGTGGGATCATCAGCGCCGAGGCGTAGTACTGGGTGATGAACGCCTCGGTCACATCGGCGGGCGCCGCCCCCGCGG
>JAJZID010000326.1 GCA_021810705.1 Actinomycetes bacterium | reverse complement strand
GTCGCGCACCACACCCAGGTCGCCCGGCGCGGTGATGACCTCGTACACATCGTCGTCCATCACGATGTCCTGGGCGCCGGCGTCGATCGCGACGATCAGGTCGTCCTCGTCGTAGCGCTCGCCATCCACCACCAGCACCCCCTGCTTGTCAAACAGGTAGGCGACCGACCCAGGCTCGCCGAGCGATCCGCCGTTCTTGCCCATGATGTGGCGCACGTCGGCGGCGGTGCGGTTGCGGTTGTCGGTGAGCGCCTCGATCAACATCGCAACGCCGCCCGGCCCGTAGCCCTCGTACAGCACGGTCTCCCAGCTTTCGGCGTCAGCACCGGCCCCGGTCCCCTTGAGGATGGCCCGCTCGATGTTGTCCTTCGGCATCGACGCGTCGCGTGCCTTCTGCACCGCGAGGGCCAGTGCCGCATTGCCGGTGGGGTCACCGCCACCCTCTTTGGCCGCGACCGTGATCGCCCGCGCGAGCTTGGTGAAATGCTGGCCGCGACGCGCGTCGACGACCGCCTTCTTGTGCTTGATGGAAGCCCATTTGGAATGCCCTGACATGAGCATCTAGTCTACGTCGCAGCGTCCGTCGCCAGCCGTGCGCGAGCTTGCGGGCGCTGGTGCGGCGGGAGCGGCGACGCCGATGGGCAGGCGCGAGCATGGCCGACCAGCCCGCTGGATAGGATCAGCGGCGATGACCCTCTCACGCTCGATCTTCAAGGCCTACGACATCCGCGGCATCCACGGCAGCGATCTGGACGAGGAGGGCGCGCGGCTGATCGGACGCGCCTTCGCACGTGTGATCGCCGCACTGGAGCACCGCCCCACCAGCGAACTTCGCCTCGCGCTCGGGCGTGACATGCGGCTCAGCGCTTCGGCGATGGCCACCGCCTACGCCGAGGGCATGGCGGCCGAGGGCGCCCACGTGATCGACGCCGGCCAGATCGGTACCGAGATGCTCTATTTCCTGGTCGGCTCACGCGACCTGGACGGCGGCCTGATGTGCACCGCCTCGCACAACCCCAAGGCCTACACCGGCGCCAAGCTCGTGCGGCGCGGCGCGGTCGCCCTCTCGGGCGAGGAGGGAATCCGCGAGATCCGCGAGCTCACCGCCACGGAGATGGGTCCGCCGCCGGGTGGCGGCAGTGTCGAGCAGGTCGAGATCACCGGCGAGTTTCAGCGACATGTGCTCGGCTTCATCGACCCCGACAAGGTGCGGCCGCTGAAGGTCGTGGTGGACGGCGGTAACGGTATGGCCGGCCCGATGGTCGGCCCGCTGCTTGAGCAGCTGGGCCTTGCACTGAGCACCTTCTACTGGGAGCCAAACGGCGAGTTCCCCGACCACGAGCCAAACCCGCTGCTGCCCGAGAACCGTGCGTTCATCATGGGCGAGGTCCTGCGGCAGGGCGCGGATCTGGGCATCGCCTGGGACGGTGACGCGGACCGCTGTTTCTTCATCGACAACGACGGGCGCTTCGTCGACGGCGACTTTCTCACGGCGCTGCTTGCCACCTCGATGCTGCGCAAGCACCCGGGCGAGACGATCCTCTACGACGTTCGCGCCAGCCGCGCGGTGGCAGACATGGTCACGGCCGCCGGCGGCACGGCGCTGATCAACCGTGTCGGCCACGCGTTCTTCAAGTCGCGCATGCGCGCGGAGGGCGGGATCTTCGGCGGCGAGGTGTCCGGGCACTACTACTTCAAGGACTTCTACTGTGCGGACTCGGGCACGATCCCGGCGTTGCTGATGCTCGAGGAGCTCTCACGCTCAGGGCTCAAGCTCTCCAAGCTGCTCGAACCCCTGCGCTCGCGCTACTTCATCTCCGGGGAGATCAACTCCGAGGTGAGCGACGCCAACGCCAAGATGGCGCAGATCGCCGAGCACTACGCCGACGCCGAGCAGAGCCGCCTGGACGGCGTCTCGGTGGACTACCCGGACTGGCATTTCAACGTGCGCGCGTCCAACACCGAGCCGCTCTTGCGCCTCTGCCTCGAGTCGCTGGTCTCGCAGGCCGACATGGAGGCCAAGCGCGACGAGGTGCTCGCCCTGATCAGGGCGTGACTGCTCAGCTGAGCAGCGAAGTGGCACCGGGAGTCCATCGGATCCCGGTGCCGACGCCGTTTGCGGTCGGCGCGGTCAACTGCTTTCTGCTGCGTGGCAGCCCGCTCACGCTGGTTGACACGGGTCCCGGCTCCGCGGTCGCGCTGGACGTGCTCGAGCGCGCGCTTGCCGAGCTCGGCGTTCAGGTCAGAGACCTCGAGCTGATCGTGCTCACCCATCAGCACATGGATCACGAGGGGCTCGTGGAGATCCTCCTGCGCCGCTCGGGCGCAGAACTGGCGGCCTACGGCCCGCTGCGCCACTGGTTGGCCGACTATCGCGCAAGCGCACGCGCTGACGACGCCTACGCGCAGGCGGTGATGCGACAGCACGGCCTGCCCGCGGAGCTGACGGCGCTGCTCGGCGTGCTCGCCGCCGGGATGTACGCGTACGGCTCGCCGGGAACCGTCACCGTCGCGCTGACCGACGGGGAGCGGCTGAGCATGGGTGGCCGCGAGTTCAGCGTGCACCACCGCCCCGGCCACAGTCCATCTGACATCGTTTTCCTGCACGAGCGAAGCGGCCTGATGCTGGGTGGCGACCACCTGCTGGCTCACATCTCCTCAAACGCACTGGTCGGCCGCCCGCTGAACGCGCCACCCGAGGCAGCGCGACCGCAGCCGCTGGTCACCTACGCGGAGTCACTGGCTGCGACCCGCCTGATGCCTGTGAGCCTGCTGCTGACCGGCCACG
>JAJZID010000325.1 GCA_021810705.1 Actinomycetes bacterium | reverse complement strand
GGAGATCGTCGCGTTGTAGGTGACCACCCCGCTTGAGTCAGAGCCAAGCGGCGAGATCGAGCTGACCTTGCCCGCCAGCTCGACGCCGCTCAGCGGCGTGATCGCGACCGTGGCCGGCTGCCCGACTCTGATGCTCGATATCTGATCTTCGCTGAGCGACACGGTCATCGTCATCGTGCTGTCGTTGATCAGCTCGGCGAAGCCGGAACTCGAGCTCGAGCTCGTGCCGGCCGAGCTGGCGCCAAGGCCGCTCGCGCCGCCCGCGGCGCTTGAGGCCGCCGCGGTGCTCGCATCGGTGCCGCCAGCGACCGTCTGACCGACGCTGTCGCCGGCAAGCGAGGCGATCATGCCGCTCGCCGGCGCGTAGAGCTTGGTCTGGGCGAGCGCCTTCTCGTCGGCCTTCACCGTCGCCTGCGCGGCCTCAACCTCAACCTGAGCCTGCTGGATCTGTGCCGCCGTCGGCTTGGTCTTCGTTGCGCTCGCGACCGTCGTCACACTGCCAGCCGTGACCGTGTCCGACGCGGTCTTCTTCTGGCCCCCCGTGGACGCCGCCGGGCTGGATGTCGTCTTGGTCGTCTTCGTGCTGCTCGTCGGCCTGCTGGTCGTCGGCTTGCTGGACTTGCTGGGGCTGGTTGTCGTGCTCGTCGTCGTGCTCGGGACGGTCTGCGTGATTGTCTGCGCGGGCGTCGTAACAGTCGACGTGGTCGTCGTGGTGGTCGGCGTCGTGCCTGTGAACGTGTGCGTGCCCGAGCCGTAGCCGGTGGTCGTGGTACCGGTGGTCGTGGTAGCGGTGGTCGTTGTCGTTGTTCCCGTGGTCGTCCCGCTGCCGGCGTCGTGGCTCAGAACCTCTGGCCTGCGAACCGCCGCCGCGCTGGCCGACACCGAAGCGGCGCTCGCCGTGCTCGCGCCGCCCGCGGCGGCCGACCCAGAGGCGGACCCTCCGGAGCTCGAGGCCCCCGAGCTGCCCGTGGTGGTGCCGTCCTCCACCTCGGTCAGGTTGTCCTGCGCCGAGGTCAGGCTGGCGCGGGCCTCCGCGAGGGTGAGCTCCGCTGCGGACGGGTCGAGCTTGGCCAACAGCTGTCCCTTCTTGACGTGCTCACCGACCTTGACGTAGACGGCCGCAAGCGTCCCGGAGGTGCCGAAGTTGAGTGTGTCGTCGACGCCCGGCTCGACCGTGCCGCTGCCCGCGACCGTGGCCTGGACGACACCGTCTGTCGCCGTCACATCCTCTGTGGAGGTGCGCGCGGAGCTGGTCGCCGGCGCCCCGAGCTGCGTGATCGCAAAGATGATGATGGCCGCCGCGGCCGCCGCAAGCAGCGCGACATACCACCGCGGCACCAGGCGTCTGCTGCGCTGTTGGTTCATGGAGCCTGAATCTATGGGCGCCACATGAGAAAACGCTCATAGAAGCCGAAGAGCTTCGACTCACCGCAACGCTCGCGCAAGCGGCCGTCCGCGCTCGCCGCGCCGGGCAGCCCACGCCCGGCAACGTCAATTCTGTGTAAGCGCGCGTATACGCTGCGGGACCGACGGGCGCGCCTGCGCATCGGGCGCGGCCGCGAGGCTCACGTGAACCTGCAGCCCGCCGCTGGCGGGGGCGGTCAGTTCGATGCTCCCGCCATGCACCTTCACCACCGACGCGACGATCGAAAGCCCCAGCCCGAACCCACCGCCGGTCCGGCTCAGACGCCGGAACGGCTCCGTCAACGAGCCAACCTCAGCCGGGTCGATCACCGGCCCGTCGTTGCGCACAAGCAGCTCCGTGCGCCCGTCCTGCGTCCAGGTCGCGATCATCAAGCTGCCGCCCGCAAGGTTGTAGGCGATCGCGTTCTGGATCAGGTTCGCGAGCATGCGCTCCAGCAGTGCCGGGTCGCCTGCGGTCGGCGCCGGCGCAAGGCTGCTCGTGATCCTGATCCCCGCCTGGTCGGCGGCGCGGTGCAGGTCGGTGATGCACCCCGCCGCGAGCTCGCCCAGGTCGACCGTCTCGGCGCTGTGCGAGACCGCCTCGCTGCGCGCGAGGAAGAGCAGCGCCTCGATCAGCGCCTCGGTGCGGTCGACGGTCTCCCTGACCGCCTCGCCCATCGCCCGCAGATCATCGACACCCGCCCGCTGGTCGGCCAGTGCCACGTCGATCTCGGTGCGCATGATCGCAAGCGGCGTGCGCAGCTCGTGCGAGGCGTTGGCGACAAAGTGCCGCTGGCTGGCGAAGGCGCCGTCCAGGCGCACCAGCATCCCGTCGAAGGTGTCAGCGAGCTCCTTGAGCTCGTCCTCAGGCCCCGCAAGCGCGATGCGCTCGCCCAGATTCTCGCCCGAAACGCGCTGGGCCGCGGCGATGATCGACCGCAGCGGTGAGAGCGCCCGCCCCGCCATCCACCAGCCGAGCGCGACCGAGATGCCGGTCATGCCGACGAGGGCGGCGCCGTACTCGAGCAGCAGGCGGTGCAAGGCGGCGTCCACGGCCTGGTGGTAACCGGCCTGAAACGCCCGCACATCCTCTCCCGCCGGCACCGGCTGACGCCCGAACAGCGCGCGATACTGCCCAAACAGCGAGTGGTAGAGGGTGGGGCCAAGCCCGAGCGCCTCCGCGTGGAAGCTGTGGCGGTGGGCGAGGTTCTGACGCACCAACAGGTAGCCGATGGTCAGCATCGCGACCGAGCTGATCAAAAAGACGCCACCGTAGATCAGGGTCAGTCGCAACCGGATGGTGCGGGCCCTAAGCCTCATCGCTACGCCATACGGTAGCCAACGCCAATGACCGTCTCGACCACCGACGGCTCACCAAGCTTACGCCGCAGCGTCAT
>JAJZID010000324.1 GCA_021810705.1 Actinomycetes bacterium | reverse complement strand
GGTCGCCGGCCGGGGCGCGCTCAGCGCCCCCGATGGCCTGCAGGCCTACTTCACCGAGCTGTTCGGAGCCT
Source organism: Actinomycetes bacterium (assembly GCA_021810705.1). GTDB lineage: Bacteria > Actinomycetota > Thermoleophilia > Solirubrobacterales > Solirubrobacteraceae > Palsa-465. The sequence continues at coordinate 2,735 of JAJZID010000324.1, read as the reverse complement.
TCCCGGACCTGCGCTTCGAACTGGTCGACACCACCACCCAACGCGAGCGCTGCTCGGTCCGCTGGCGTGCGACGGGCACCTTCGCAGGCCCCGGCCGCTTCCACGGACTGGCGCCCAACGGTGCCGTGATCGCGATCGAGGGCTGCGAGCTGCTGGAGGTGTCAGAGGATCAGATCGTGGGGGCCACGACCTACATGGACGGCGCCGCGATCGCGCGTCAGCTGCGGCTCGTGCCCACGGCGGGCCAGGGGCGGGCGGGCTGGTTGGTTGGCCTGGCCAACACGCGCACCGCGCTCGACCAGGCGCTGCACGGCGGCCAGCCCGAGGCGGTCGCGGCCGGAGTCTGGGTGCTGCGCGGCGGGCTGGCCCGCGAGATGAACGTGTTCCTGATCGAGGACGAGGGTGGCGTGAGCGTCTTTGACAGTGGGGCGCGGACGATGAGCGGCGCGATCCGCAGCGCTGCCGCACGCTTTGGTGGGATCGCGCGCGTGGTGCTCAGCCACGCCGATTGCGATTACCGTGGTGGTGCCGCGGGCCTCGGTGCCGAGATCCACTGCCACGCGCGGGAGCGCTCCGCCGCCCAGTCGCCCTCCGCCTACCGCGACTACTGGAACCTGGGTCTGCTCGGTGGCTGGCGCAGGCCGCTGTATGAGCGGCTGCTGGCTCACTGGGACGGCGGTGCGCTCACGATCACCGGCACGCTCGAGGAGGGTGATGAGGTGGCGGGCTTCCGGGTGCTGCACCTGCCGGGCCACGCTCCCGGGCTGATCGTGCTCCACCGCGAAGCGGACGGGCTGGCGCTCGTCTCCGATCTGCTGTGCACGATCGACGCGCGCACCGGTCTGCCCTGCGAGCCGCAGCTGCCGCACGCTGCCTTCAACCTCGACGCCGACCTGGCGCGCGAGTCCGTCGGTCGGCTCGCCGCACTGGCGCCCAGCGTGGTCTGGCCAGGTCACGGGCGGCCGCTGGCCGGCAGCGGTGTGCGCACACAACTGGAGCGCCTGGCGGCCGCTGACGGCTAGTCTGAGGCCCAATATGGGCAGGCGCACACGCAGGCGCACAGACGCCGAGCAGCCGTCGCTGCCGACAGCCAGCTATTCCGACCCGCAGGCCGGTGTGCTCGAGCTGCGCGGGGCGCTTTCGCCTGCGTCGCGCGCGCAGTACGCGGCGACGCTCAGAGGTGGCCGTGAGCGCGAGGATGCCTGGCAGCGGGCGACCGAGCTGCTGTTCGAGCGCCTGGCGGTCGCCTGGACGGTCGCCGGCGTGCGCACCGAGACCCAGCGTGAGCTGCTCGGGCGCTACCGGATGGCGAGCGCGCAGGAGCGTCGCTTCGTGCGTGACAGCCTGCGTACGCACCTTGCCGAGAACTTTCCCGAGATGGAGGCGCCGTGATTGACCCCGATGCGTTTGCCGTGCTGCTCGCCGACTGGTGTCTCGAGGTCAAGCCGCGTCAGCAGATCCTGATTCACTCCACAACGCTCGGCCAGGAGCCGGCGGCGGCGCTCTACCGGGCGGTGCTGGATCGTGGTGGCTGGCCGCTGCTGCGGCTCGAGCCGCCGGGGCTCGGCGCCGATTTCTTCAGGCATGCCTCTGAGCTTCACCTCGACGAGGTGTCGGGCATCGAGCTGGCCGAGGCACGCGCGGCGGACGCGAGCGTGAGCATCATCGCCAACGCGCTGACCAGCCCGCTGGCTGGTGTTGACCCGGTGCTGGTCAGCCGCAGGGCGCGTGGCGCCGCACCGCTCCGGGAGGCGGCGGCCAGCAGGCGCTGGGCGCTCACCATCTGGCCGACGGCGGCCCAGGCTGAGATCGCAGGTATGCCGGAGGGCGAGTACGCGGATTTCCTCGAGCGCGCCCTGATGCTCGACCACGCCGACCCTGTGGCGGCCTGGGCGGCGCTGCGCGACAGGCAGGCGGCGATCATCGAGCGTCTGAAGCCCGCGCGCGAGGTTCACATCGAGTCGGCCGGCACCGACCTGCGACTGAACGTCGCCGGTCGCACGTGGGTCAACTCTGACGGGCGGCGCAACATGCCCAGCGGCGAGGTGTTCACCGGGCCGCACGAGCACTCGGCCAGCGGCACGATCCGCTTCGACGTTCCCTCAAGCGGCCGCGGTGCCGAGGTCTCGGACGTCGAGCTGACCTTCAAAGACGGAGAGGTGGTGGCCGCCCGCGCCCACGTCGGGGACGCGCATCTGCAGGCGGCACTGGCCACCGACGCTGGGGCGCGGCGGCTCGGCGAGCTGGGCATCGGCACGAACACCGGGATCGACCGTGCCACCGGCTCGACGCTGCTTGACGAGAAGATCGCGGGCACCGTGCACCTCGCACTCGGCCGCTCCTACCCGGAGACCGGCGCCGTCAACGAGTCCGCGCTGCACTGGGATCTGATCTGTGACCTGCGCAAGGGCGGCCGTGTCAGCATCGACGGCGAGCCGCTGATCGAGGACGGACGGTTCGTCGCCGCATAGGCGGACGACAAGCGCCGGATGGCGACTTTTCAGTAGGGTGTTTTGTGTGTATTTGAGCAAAACCCACGAATGCCTCTGAGTTGAGGGCTGCCAGCCATGCGCCGCACCAAGATTGTTGCCACCATCGGCCCCGCCTCTCAGGACCACGACGTGCTCGCACGCATGATCGAGGCCGGGATGGACGTGGCCAGGCTCAACTTCTCCCACGGCAGCCTGGAGCTGCACGCCGAGAACGCACAGCGAGTGCGTGACGCAGCCAGCGCG
>JAJZID010000323.1 GCA_021810705.1 Actinomycetes bacterium | reverse complement strand
TGTCCAGGGCGTCGGTGCGGATCGCGCTGCGCTCGACGGCGAGGTACTGCACCAGCACCACGAAGACCAGCACGCCGACGAGCACGTCGAAGAGCAACAGCAGCGCGAGGATGATCGGAAGCCCCGGCGCGATCACGATGCTCGCCACCGTGGCGGCGTTCTCGATCGCCAGAAAGCCGAGCAGCTGCGAGGGGGCATGCGGGCGCAGCACCATCAACAAAAACGCCACCAGCACACCGCCCACCGCGATCGGCAGCGCCGACAGCGGCAGCGCCGCCTCGGCGCCCAGGTGCACGGGCGCCAGCGCGATGAACGCAAAGCAGCACAGGAGGATCGCCAGCAGGATCCCCGACGGCACCCCGATCACAGAGCTCACGCGCGGCTCAGCGTCCAGGCGACGCAGGATGTAGCGGATCCCGAGCGGGAACAGCAGCGCCTTCAGGCCGATCGTGACCGCGCCCAGCGCATACAGCGAGCCCTCGCCATGCCCGGTGGCGGCGGTGATGAACGCGAGTGCCGCGACAACCACCGAGCCGAGCGCGTAGAGCCGCAGCTGCTCCCAGACATCCTGCGAGCGCAGCAACCCGAACTCGAGCAGCAGCACGATCACCGCCGTGATCGTCGCCGCCGCTCCGAACACGGTCAGCTTCACATCGCCGTAGGCCGGCTCGAAGAGGAAAACCAGGACCGCCAGCACCGCGAGCAGGAAGCTCGCGGCGGTGAACTCGGGGATCTTGTAGAGCCGCAGCTTGGCGAAGCTCGACTCGATCACCACGACCACCGCGCCGACCGCGAGCGCCTTAAAGAACAGCAACCCAATGGCGATCAGCACCAAGCCGAGGTTGCCGGTGGCGGCCATGCCCCAGGGGACGACCAGCACGTTCATCAGGATCGTGAAGAGCAGCAGCTGTTTGACGCTCGAGCCCCAGCGCAGGAAGGCGAGCCCCGGGCCTGAGTGCTCGGCCACCCTCCCCTCCTCGATCTGGCCGAACTCGAGCGTGCCGCCGTGGTTCTCGACCGGGATGCGCCCGGTCTCGTTCAGCACCAGCATGAAGAAGGCCGCGAGCATCAGCAGGTGGCTCGGCCTGACGACCTGAACCGTGGCCGAGCGGATCGTCGCCCCGAAGGCGTAGGGCAGATCGGTGTGCGTCGTCAGCGCCAGCACGAAGGTCACGAAGATCACGGTCGGCTCGTTGAACGCGCCGAAGGAACGCAGGCGACTGGAGCCGAGCTGCGCGTAGGGGCTGCCGCTGTCCACCGCGGCGATCGAGACCACCCAGCTTGCCAGCGCGAGAATCATGCCCACCCCAAAGAAGTCGCCGATGTAGCCGAGCGGCAGCGGGAAGGTGGTCAGGACCGGGATCAGCAGCGGCACCGTCGCATACGCCGCGAAGCTCACATACGGCGCCGCACGGAACACCGGCCCCGCCGGCTCGGGCAACACCGTCTCCTTCTGCAGCAGCTTGAAGATGTCGAAGTACGGCTGCAGGATCCGCGGCCCGCGGCGCTGCTGGATGATCGCCTCAACCCGGGCGATGATCCCCGTGATAAGCGGCGCCATCACCAGGATGACGAGCACCTGTAGAACCTGGATGGCCCAATCGGGAAGCGTCGGCACCGCGGCTACCTACTCCTTTCGCGTCGAGTGAAGTGCGGATCACTGCGAAAGGAGCCATCAACCCTTGTCACAAGCCTGGGCGGTTCGGAGCGCGTCGCGCCTGGCGGCGTTCGGCACTCGCATCAGGACTCCATCTGACCGGGAGAAACGTATCACAGGCGCCCACCGACACGACAGCATGTCTGAGCTCGGGCGGACAGCGGAGCAACCCCCTGTCCGCATCGGGGATGAGCGCGACTGAAGTGATACTATACCTGGGTATTGTATCTTCGACGCGTTCAGTTTTGAGGTGCCCGTGTACGGCTACATCACCAACAAGGAGCAGTACCTGAAGCGCCTGCGGCGCGTCGAGGGCCAGGTGCGGGGGTTGCAGCGGATGGTGGAAGAGGAGCGCTACTGCATCGACATCCTGACCCAGGTCACGGCGGCGACCAAGGCCTTGCATGCGGTGGCGCTGGGTGTGCTTGAGGGCCACATCGCGACCTGCGTGGTCGATGCCGCCGGCGGTCCGGATGCTGCGGCCAAGGTGAAAGAGGCGACCGACGCGATCGGTCGACTGTTGCAAGCTTGACATTGGCGGCCGAATCCGGATTGCAGCGATCAGAGGAGATGAGCGGACCATGAGCGAGGTGACGACCGAGCAGCCGCCGACGACCTACGAGCTCGGGATCGAGGGCATGACGTGCGCCTCGTGTGTGCGCCGGGTGGAGCGTGCCCTGTCGTCGGTGGAGGGGGTCGTCGGTGCCCGCGTGAACCTGGTAACCGAGTCGGCGACGGTCGACCTGGCCCACGGTGAGGTCACGCGCGAGGCATTGGCCACGGCTGTGGAGGCCACCGGCTACCGCGTGAGACGGTCGCCGGACAGTTCCTCCTCCAGGGAAGGCAACGGTCGGTCGCTCCACCTCAATGTCGACGGGATGACCTGCGCCTCGTGTGTGCGCCGCGTGGAGCGTGCCCTGTCGTCGGTGGAGGGGGTGGCTCGTGCCCGGGTGAACCTCGCGACAGAGTCGGCTGACGTGGAGCTGGGTCGACCGGTTGCTCTGCAGTCCTTGGTGGCGGCCGTGGAGGCCGTTGGGTATGCAGCTGCGCCCGCGGCGGAGCTGGCAGATCCCGCGCAAGAGGCGGCGGCTCGTCGCCGGGAACGGGCGCTGGAGTTGCAGCGCCGGCGAGTGAAGCTGACGTTTGGTGTG
>JAJZID010000322.1 GCA_021810705.1 Actinomycetes bacterium | reverse complement strand
CGAAAGCGACGCGCTGGTCCGAGCCGCGGTGGCCGTGGAACTCGTGCACTCCGCGACGCTCGTGCACGACGACGTGATCGACGGGGCTGCCCTGCGCCGCGGCCGCCCGACCGTCGTGGCGACGGGCGGGCGGCTGATGGCCGTCGCCACCGGCGATCTGCTCCTCTCCCGCGCCTTCGCGGAGCTGGCGGCCGGGGGCGAGATTCAACCCATCCGAATCCTCTCCGCTGCCGCCACGGCGCTCGCCGCCGGCGAGCTGATGCAGCGTGAGGACTGCTGGAAGGACTCCGTCAATCAGGCCCGCTACCTGGAGCGCTGCCGGCTGAAGACCGGCGTGCTGTTCCGCGCCGCGTGCGAGCTGGGGGCGCTCGCCGGCGGGGTGCCGGTGGCGGCTCTCGGCGCCTTCGGGGAGTCGATTGGGGTGGCGTTTCAGCTGCTCGACGACGTGCTCGATGTCACGGGTCCCGCTGAGCGCACCGGCAAGCCTCGGGGCACGGACCTGCTCGATGGCACCGTGACGCTGCCGCTGATCGAGGCGCGCAAGCGCGACCCGGCACTGGCGCAGGTGGATCTGCGCGGGCTGACAGGTGCAGCTCAGGCGGCTGCGATCTGCAGCCTGATCGAGTCAACCGGTGCGCTCGACTTTGCCCGCGAGCAGGCTCTGGCGCTCGTGACCGCCGCCAAGGCGTCTTTGCCGGATGCGCTCACGCTGGCCCAGCGGCGCGCGCTTGAGCTGGTCGCTGACAGCGTGGTGGAGCGCTACAGCTGAGCGCAGCGGCGTCTGCCGTCGTCGTCGCTCAGAAGTCCTCGGGCAGGATCTGATCTGCCTGCAGCGCCTGCGTGAAGCGTTCGATGTCGGCGAGCAGGTTTGCCTGGGCCATCCGCTGCAGGTCCGTGATCATCGCCGTCAGGCCCTCGTCCAGGTGGTCCTCCAGACGCTCCACCTGCGTCCTGGCGAACGTCCCCGCTTCCGATCTCCTGCAGTTTGGGCACTCGAGCAGCAGGTTCCAGCGGCCGTCGGCGGTCTGGGACCAGGCCAGCGGCTGCACCAGGTCAGAGCCACAGGCGGGGCAGTCAGACAGCACGCGGCTGTCGGTCCGCGTGTCATGGAAGTGGACCACCTCGATCATGCGTCCGCTTGGCAGCACCACCTGGCGAACGCTCTGCGGCTGCGCTGAGGGATGGGCGGGCTGATCTGATTGGTCCTGGTTCATGTCGGTCGCTCCTGCGACAGGACCCCTATCGGCGCTCCTCCCGGCCGTCTTTAACAACAGCGGCGCAGACTGGCCGCTGTGCGGATGGGCTGGCACCAGCCGGCCAGCGATGATCCGTTCGGGCGCGGGCCGCGTAGAGCGTGGTGACGGCGAGGCCGCCGTCCACCCCAGACAATGGTTCGGGCCGCCGCGCATCTGCCGGTGCGATCGGGCATTGGGGCTGGACTGGGGCGCTAACCTACGCACACCGGCAATCGCGAGGAAAAAGTCATGTTTGCAAGTCCCTGGAAAGACACCCTGGTCATCCTGGTGATCGTGTTGCTGTTCGTCGGCCCGAAGCGCCTTCCGGCGCTGAGCCGCTCGATCGGCGAGAGCATCAGGGAGTTCAAGGGCGGTATATCTGAGATCACGGGGTCGCAGGGCAGCTCTGAGCTGAGCCCGGGTGCGGGAAACGGCGCCGCGACCACACCAGCGCCGACACCGGCGGCCAACGCGTCGACGGCCGCCGCGCCGGCGCCTGAGCAGTCGCGCGCTGGCGGCGCACCGGGCGACCAGCCCGGCGCCTGAGGTTCTGGCGCATAACGGCTTGCGGCTATGCGCCTGCTGCCCATAGGGCACGGTGATGAGCTCAGCATCATCGACCATCTCGATGAGCTTCGCTCGCGCCTGATCTTCTGCCTGGCTGCGCTGTTTGTCGCGTTCGGCGTCTGCTTCTGGCAGAACCACGCGCTGCTGAACCTGCTCAACAACGCGCTGCCGGCGGCGGCCAAGAACGGGCTTGGCAGCCAGCCACGACTCAACGCGACCCTGGGTCGCAGGCTCCAGCAGGTTTCGGTCGACATGGCGAAGTTCGCGAGTGACCTTGCGCACGTCAAGGGCATGTCGGCTGGCGCGGTCTCGGAGGCTCGGGCTGTGAGTCGGGATCTGCATGCCGTGAGCGTCGCCTACCCCAAGCACGCGGGCAGCCAGGAGAAGCCGATCGTGGTCGGGGTTGGCGAGGGTTTCACGACCACCATGTTGGTGTCGGCGTACTTTGCCTTGCTGTTCACCCTGCCGGTGATCCTCTACCAGGCTTACGCGTTTGTGCTGCCGGCGCTCAAGCGCAACGAACGGCGCGTGGCCACACCGACCGTGATCGCCGCCCCGTTCCTGTTCGTCGCCGGCGTGGCCTTCACCTACTTCGCGGTGCTGCCGCCGGCGGTCCACTTCCTGCAGGGCTACAACAGCCAGGAGTTTCAGGTGCTGATCGGCGCGGGCTCCTACTACAAGTTCGAGATCCTCCTGATGATGGGGCTCGGGCTGGCCTTTCAGGTGCCGTTGTTGGCGCTCGGGCTGCAGCGCGTCGGTGCGATAAGTTCGCGGACGCTCACGCTCAACTGGCGCTACGCTTCGGTTCTGATCGCGGTGATAGTCGCGATCCTCCCGGGCGTGGATCCCGTCACAATGACGATGGAGACGCTGCCCTTGGTTTTCCTCTACGTACTGAGCATCGCGCTGCTGAAATGGGTCGAATTCCGCCAATTCCGGCACAACCGTGCCGAAGCGCTCGCCGCTGCGCGCGCGGCCGAGAAGGCTGCCAACCCAGGCGGGCCGGGAG
>JAJZID010000321.1 GCA_021810705.1 Actinomycetes bacterium | reverse complement strand
TCTCCGTCGCGATCGGCAGCAGCTCAAACACCTCGACGGCCTCCTACGTGGCGGCGTTCTCGATCACCTGGACCACCCCGAATGGCAAGACCCCCGCGGCTTCCAAACCGATCGTGCTCGTCGTGCACAACCCGGCCATCAAGCCCGGCGACGTGATCTACGAGCTCGTCAACGGCACGCTCACCAAGGTCGGCGTCGCGACTGCGGCCGGTGTGGTGACGATCCAGTTCACGAGCGACCCGGTGTTTTTGATCATGGCCCCGGCGAGCGGTGGAATCGCCTCGGTGCGGGCGACGCTGTCGGCGGCGACGATCGGAGTCCGCGTCAGCTGCACCCAGGGCAGGGTGTGCGCGGGCCTCGCGTATGCGAACATCGCCCGCAAGAACGCCAGCGGTGGTTACAAGCAGGTGCATGTCGCCGCGGGGCGCTTCAGCGTCCCCTACGGCGCGGTCAAGACGGTTGACCTCAAGGTGACGGCGATTGGAAAGAAGATCCTCGCCCAGCACCACGGCAACCGCTTCCGGGCTGGCGTGGTCTTGCTGTTCAGCTCCGGAACTCGTGCGGTCCACGTCGTCGAGGCTCGCTGACTGACCAGGTCACAGGGTTTCTAGCCCGCCAGCGGCGGTGCGCTTTGCGCACCGCCGCTGGCGGTGTCGCGTCGGTCCACGTGCGGAGCAGCCGGGCGACCGGGATCCCGCTCGGCCCGCGTCCAGCCGCGACGAGCGCCGAGGTGACGACGGGATAGACCTCCTGGGCGTAACGGGCCCACCAGCTCCAGGTCGCCTGACGCACCGCCCCCCAGGTCGACAGCAGCGGGCCGATCGGGTTGTAGCCAACGACGGCGACCTCGTGGGCGAGTCCGGATGCAGGAGTTGTGGAGGAAGCTCCCGCCGCCCAGAGCTTCGCGCCGCCGCTCGTGGCGCTTGGCTGATCACGTCGGGGCACTCGGACATACGCGATGGCTCCGCCGAGCTCGCTGACGGCGGTCTCGAGCACGCGGCGGTGGGCAGCGCCGGCGAGCCGGCCAACACCGACGAGTCGGTAGCCGGCGAGCCCGTCCTCCTTCCAGCGCGCGAACGCCTGGCGGTTGTTCGTGCCGATGTCCGACCCGGCAGCCCCGCCGGTGATGGCGTAGTACATGGCGGTCACCGCGCGGGCGCTCGGCGGCGCCGCGTGGAGGCCCACCGCCGTTGCCTGGTCGATGGTGAGGTGGGCGGCGGCGACCTCGACGCAATCACCGAGCGTGTCGTTGTCGAGCTCGCTTCGATCGGCGCTCGTCGCGAAGGACGCCGAGGCCGGGACCTCGGCGCGCGGCGCGTGCACCAGTTGGGGGATGAGCGTCGGCTCAGCAGCGGGCGGGCTCGACACGACGGTGAGGGTGAAGCTCTGGCTCGCCGATGTTGCACCGAGCTCGGCCGCATACCACGTGAAATGGTAGGTGCCCTCGCTGTCGGGCGCCGGGGCGCCGCTGATCCCGACCAGGGGGGAGTAGCCGATCCCATTCGGCAGTGTGCCGGACTCGTCGTAGAAGGCGCCGCTCGTGTTGGGGACACCGAGAAGGCGCGCGTAGGGATCGAAGGTGAAGGGCACGCCGATATGCGCGACGGCCGCAGCGGGCGAGATGAACGCCAGCGTCGCGTCGAGCGACGCGCTCGCCGGCGCCGCAACGAGTTGGGAGGCGATCGCGGTCATGACAAGGGTGCCGAGCAATGCGATCGCGCCATGCGCCGCAATACGACACCGACCCAACCGTGTCGGACCGGGAAGATGACGTTTGGTGGGTGAACGAACGCACCGCGTGACTGGCACAGCGGAGGTATCGGCGCGCCCGACTCATCCTGAACGCGAAAGTGCCGAAACCGTCGAAGGCCCCGGGACCTTCGACCTATCTGCTGGTCAGTTGGTGCTGAAGGCGACCTTCAACAGCTCGCTCTCACTCTGGGCGAAGTGCGCGGAGGCAATGCCCGTGCCCTTGTCGAAAAAGGGCGGAGCAGTCGTGGTGAGGCTGGTGCCACTCGGAGGATGCACGGCGAGGCTGATGTTGTCTGGCGCGACGGTTGCCTGGTGGAAGAGCTCGAGGCGGTAAGCGCGGGGGTGCGGCGCGAGCCTGCCGGTCAGCGTCATCGTGAGGGTAGCCGTCCCGCCGGACGGGATGATCGCCTCGGTCTGATAGACGTTGAAGCCGGCCTCGCGCTGGGACAGCGGGAAGGACATCTGGCCGTTCAGCCTGCTCGAGTAGAACGACCACGGGGTGTAGATATCGACGAGCGTCCGGTTCACGCCGAGCGGACCGGTGGGGTCCACGACCGAGCCGATGACGTAGGGCGGTTGGCCGGAGGACGGAGCGAGATTGTGCAGCGTGACGGTCACCTTCGCCCGCAGTGCGCCGGAGCTTGAGACGTGAACGACGTAGGCGATCGAACGGCGCAGGTAGTAGTCGATCTTGTTGCCCGTCACGTTGGTGTCAGTGACCCCGAGGAAGTCCGCGCCCTTCGGACGCGACATCACCCCGGCCGCGCCGAGTGCGACGAGATCGCGCTCGATAGCGGGATTGGTGCTCGCCATCATCAAGTGGCGGCCAGCGATGGCCGGACCGAGCGCGTGGGCGAGCGCGGAAAGCCCCGGGAGATGTCCGGTCGAGAGCCGCAACCAGGCGGTGGTGGCAACCTGACCGAGGAAGGCCACGCGGCTCGCGCCACTGAGCCGGTCGTATTCTTGGTGCAACAGGATCGACGGGGCGTTCTCGGCCGTGATCGGTGTCGGCCAGGACGGGACGGTGATCGGCCCGACGACCTTCAACAGATCCGCGAGGCCGAAGGGGTCGAGGGCGA
>JAJZID010000320.1 GCA_021810705.1 Actinomycetes bacterium | reverse complement strand
TCGGCTACTCGGTCGCCGAGAACTCCCAGATCGCGACGGCCAGCAGGCCGAGGCCGAGCAGCAGCACCACGCAGATCTCGAGCACCGCCGGCATGCGCCAGCCCCACCAGTGGATGCCGGGGTCAAGCGCCCTGCGCGCGGCCGCTGAGATGTCGATGTGCGCGAACACCAGCCGGCGCATCGGATCGACCGCGTAGGCGAGCGGGTCGATGCGGTTGAGCACGGTCAGCCAGGTGGGCAGGCCGCTTGACGGGAACAGCGCCCCGGAGATGAAGTACATCGGCATCACGATCATCTGCATGACACCCATGAACGACTGCATCTGCTTGATGCGGATCGCAACGCTGAGGCCAAAGGCCGTGATCGCGAAGGCCAGAAGCAGCAGCAGCCCGAGCGCACCGAGGATCAGGCCGGGCGCGTAGGGGACGCCGACCAGGCCGGCGATGGCCAGCACGATCACCCCCTGGGCGCCCGCCACCGTTGCGCCACCCAGGCATTTGCCGATCACGATCGAGCTGCGGCGCACGGGCGCGACCATCATCTCGCGCAGGAAGCCGAACTCGCGGTCCCAGACGATCGACGCGGCGCTGAACATGGCCGTGAACATGACCGTCATGCACAGGATCCCCGGGTAGATGAACGTCTTCAGGTTGACGCCGTGCGTGCCTGCGCTCGCGAGCCGCTGCAGACCGCCGCCAAGCACGAACAGGAACAGGAACGGCTGCACCAGCGAGGTCACGATCCGCATGCGGTCGTTGACAAAACGGATCAGCTCGCGGCGCCAGACGATCTTGATGGCGCGCAGCTCAGAACGAGCGCTGCGGCGCGGGACATGCACACGCACAACCTCGCCGGCGTCGAGCGGGCTGTCGGCGACGGCGGTCATCGGCGGCCTCCCATCATCTGCATCATCACCCGGTTTCTGAGCTTGGAGGGATCCTCCTCGGCGTCGCGGATCGTCGAGCCGGTGAAGGACATGAAGACATCGTCGAGCGTGGGGCGGGAGACGCTCACGCCGCTGATCGCAGGTAGCTCGGGGTTACGGGCGGGGTCAAACTCGGCAAACAGTCGCGGCACGAACTGCTCGCCGGCCTCGATCCTGAAGGTCACGGCCCCCTCGGCGATCTGCGCCTCGACCCCGAGGCGCTCGCGCAGCGCGGCGATCGCCGCGTCGTTGTCATCGGTCTGGATCGTCACGCGGTCGGCCCCGACGCCGCCCTTCAGGCGCTCGGGCGTGTCGAGCGCGACGATCTGACCCTGGTCCATGATCGCGATCCGCTCGCACCACTCGGCCTCGTCCATGTAGTGGGTAGTCATGAAGATCGTGATCTCCTCACGCTCCTGGAGCTGGCGGATGTAGGTCCAGATCGAGCGTCGCGTCTGCGGGTCAAGGCCGATCGTCGGCTCGTCGAGGAACAGCACGCGCGGCGAGTGCATCAGCCCACGGGCGATCTCCAGGCGCCGGCGCATACCGCCGGAGAACGACATCACCTGACCGTCCTTGCGCTCCCAGAGGCCGACCATTCTCAGCACCTGTTCCATGCGCGGCCCCACCAGCTTGGTGGGGACACCGTAGAGCTCGGCGTGCAGCTTGAGGTTCTGGGCGGCGGTCAGGTAGCCGTCGAGCGTCGGATCCTGGAAGACAAGGCCGATGTTGCGCCGCACGTCGTCGCGCTCTGCGACGACGTCGTGCCCCGCAACGCGCGCCCGGCCGGAGGTCGGCGTGAGCAACGTGCAGAGCATGTTGATCGTGGTGCTCTTGCCGGCGCCGTTGGGGCCGAGGAAGCCGAAGACCTCCCCAGCCCCAACCTCGAAGCTGACTCCCTTGACGGCCTCGAAGTCGCCGAACTGCTTGCGCAGGTTCTCGACGGTGATGGCCGCGGTGTCTGTGGTGCTCATGCAGAGAGCTTAGGGCTCACCCGGCACTGCGTTTCACTGGTCGCCGGCGAGGATGTGGTAGAGCCGTCGGCGCGCATCCTCGAGGATCTTCAGCGCCTCCTCGACCTGATCGGGTGTGCCGTCCTGGCCCACGTGCATGACCGCGCGGATCAGGCCGCCGACCGCGTGGCGCAGCTGCCCCCGCGGGTGGCCCTCCTCCTCTGCGCCCGCCTCCCAGGGGGCGCGGCGCCCTTCGTGCTCGGCCAGATGGGCGCGGCCTTGATCTGAGAGCTCAAAGGCGCGCCCCGCCTCACCCTCTCGACTTGTGGCCCGGATCAGGCCTTCATCCTCGAGCTGCGCCAGGGCCGGGTAGACCGAGCCTGGGCTTGGGCGCCAGCGCCCGTCGCTGCGCTGCTCGAGGCCCTGCATCAGCTGATAGCCGTTGAGTGGGCTCTCCTGTGAGAGCAGCATCAAAAGCGCCAGGCGCACATCGCCTCGCCGGCGCCGGCCACGGCCGCCGAACCCGCGTGGTCCGAAGCCTCCCGGTCCGCCGGGTCCGCCGAAGCCGCCGGGTCCGCCGAAGCCGCCGGGTCCGCCGGGTCCGCCGAAGCCGCGCGGGCCGAAACCACCGAAGCCGGGGCCGGGGCCGCCAGCCCCGCCGGGCCCGGGTCCGCCCGGTCCGCCGTCACGGCGGCAGCGGCAGCCGCCGTGTCCGCGGTGACCTTCTGTCTCTTGTTCAAAGTGACGATCGCTTCGCATCGCATGTCCTTTCTCTTATATCGCGATACATTAGCGATATATCGTAACAGCTCGGCTGGTGAACAGACCGAGGCCATACGAGATGCGGCTTGCGTGGCAGTAAGATCAGCGTATGAACGGTGACCACGACGGATTCCGAGTCAGGCTCACGCAGCAGGGCGAGCAGGCGCTCGGACGGCTCGCGCAGGACCTCCTCAAGAGCCCGGTTGTGAGCGGCACGCTGA
>JAJZID010000319.1 GCA_021810705.1 Actinomycetes bacterium | reverse complement strand
CCAAAGGTTGTCAACCAGCCGAGCACCAGAGCGCGCCGCCCAGCCGAGCACCAGAGCGCGCCGCCCAGCCGAGCGCCAGAGCGCGCCAACCAGCCGAGCGCCGCCCGCGGAGCACCAGAGCGCGCCAGACCGCGGACGCGGCGCAGCGCCTCAACCCGCTCGCGGCAGCCTGACGGTGAAGGTCGCGCCGCCACCGGGCGTCTCGCTCACCGACACGCTGCCCCCGTGCGCGGCGGCGGTGGCGGCGACGATCGCCAACCCCAGCCCGCTGCCGGGCAGGTTCGCGGTCCCGTTCCCGCGCGTGAAGCGGCCGAAGATACGCTCACGATCGGCGGCGGGCACGCCGGGCCCATGGTCAGCCACGCTCAGCTCAAGCCAGCCGCCGTCGCCTGTGAGCCTGACCTCCGCGCCGCCGCCGTAGCGCTCGGCGTTCTCGACGAGGTTGCGGACCAGCGTACGTAACGCCACCGCGTCACCTGAAACCTGCACGCCCGCCAGACTCGCCGGCACCGCCTCAAGCCGCGCCTGCGGCGAGCCCGCCAGCACATCCGCAACCAACTCGTCGAGAGCCACTCGATCGGAGCCACCCACCGTGTCGACGCGCGCCAGGGTCAGCAGGTCCTCCACCAGCCGCCCGAGCCGCTCGGCCTCGGCCTGCGCGTCCTGCAACGCGGCCTCGCGGTCGCCGCCCTGAAGCCGCTCATCGAGCAACAGCTCGAGGTTTCCGCGCAGCGTCGTCACGGGCGAGCGCAGCTCGTGCGAAGCGTCGGCGACCAGCCGCCGCAGCGCCGCGTCAGAGGCCTCGAGGTGCGTGAGCATCCGGTTCAGCGAGCTGGTCAAGCTCGCGATCTCATCCTCGCCGCCGGCCTGGGGCACGCGCGCCGCGAGATCACCGGTCGAGACGATCCGGTCGGCGACCTCGGCGATGTGGCGCAGCGGCGAGAGCGCGCGGCGCGTGATCGTCACCAGGATCAGCGATGCCAACAGCGCGCCCGCGAGCATCGCGATGACCACACCGCTTCGCAGCGCCCCGAGGTCCTCACGCGCGGCCACATCGGACACGGCGACGCTCAGCAGAGCGCGCCGGTGCACGAGGCGCCGGGTGAAGACCCGCAGCGCGCGGTGCTCGAGCGTGACGTTGGCAAAGCCGAGGTGCAGGGGCGGCAGCCGCCCAAGCGCCGCCAACGCAGCCGTCCGGCGCTTGAGCGCCCCGGTGGGCGAGGTGATCTGCGCGAGCTCGGTGCTGCTCGAGTGCGGCGTGAGCAGCAGACGCGGACGCGAGGCGATCTGCACCAGCAGGCGGTCCTCGTAGGTGCGAGCGCCGTGCGCAACCAGCAGGTAGGCGATCGCCGCCACGACGAGCGCCGTCAGGCAGACGGCGGCCACCCCGGCGATGGCGATCCGGCGCGTCACGCGGGTGGCTCCCGCAGCCGGTAGCCGACCCCGCCAGGCCCGACGCCGCGCACGGTCTCCACCAGCTCGGGCTCGCCGAGCTTGCGTCGCAGCCCGCTGAGCGCGACGTTCAGCGCGTTGGAGGAGCCGCCGCGGTCCTCGCCCCAGAGCCGCTCCCAGATCACCGACGCACTCAGCACCTGGCCGGGGTGGCGCATCAGCAGCTCGAGCAGCTCGCGCTCGCGCGGTTTCAGCTCGAGCGCCGCCCCCGCCCGCAGAACCGCCCCGGTCTCGGTCTCGAGCACCAGGTCAGCGAAGCTGAGGCGCTCCCCGAGCGTCAGGCCGCTGCGGCGCGCGAGCGCTTCCAGCCGGGCAACGAGCTCCTGGAAGACGAACGGCTTGACGACGTAGTCATCGGCGCCGCCGCGCAGACCGCCGACCCGGTCGCTGACCTCGCCGCGCGCGGTCAGCATCAGGATCGGCACCGCGCTGGTCGCGCGCAGGCTGGCGCAGACGGCAAGGCCGTCCATGCCCGGCATGCCGATGTCGAGCACCACAAGGTCCGGGACCAGCCGGTGGGCCTGCTCAAGGGCGACGAGGCCGTCTTCGGCCTCGAACACCTCAAAGCCGGCGTACCGCAGGCCGCGGCTGAGCATGGCCCGCAGGCGCCCGTCGTCCTCGGCGATGAGCACCCGCGGGCCCATGCCCGCTATCTTATGGCCGCCCCTGGGTGAGATCCGGGCAGCTCAGCCCGCGCAGGTCCAGCTGGCCGAGACGCTCACGGTCTTGCCCGCCAACGCGGCGTTGTGCTTGCCCGAGAGCGTCTTTGCGTACTTGAAGCTGCCGCCGGTGCTCGTGACCGTGACCGGCACGGCCCGCAGGACGCGCCCGCGGAAGCGCGCGCCATGCATCTGCGTGACCCGCACGCGACCGCTGTAGGTGCCCGCCCCCGTGTACTTGCCGATCACCAGCCGGACCCGCAGGCCACGACCCGGGCGCCCGCCGGCCGTCCTCACGACGTAGCGGCCGTTGACCACGCGGCAGCTGACAGCACCGCTGCGGGTGTGGCTCTTGCCGTTGGGTCCCACGAGCGTGATCGTGCCGCTGCCGTTGGCACGGCTGTGGGCGTGTGGAGACCGGGGCGTGCTGGCGCTCGCGCTGCTGACAAGCAGCGCCGCCGGCGCGACGCCGACTGCCACAGCCGCCGCCGCTCCCAGTGCCCATCTCCGTGATGGTGACATCGCCTGTCCTTTCTGTCGGTTGTTCCAGAGCCCGCCACCGGACCCTGCACAACGAGCTTGCGCCAGCCGGCTAAGCGGCGACTATCCGGCGCGCGCCCGGACGGCGCACCACCCGCGAAAGGCAAGAGGGCCCGCCAGCGGGCGGGCCCTCGAACCACAAACGTCGTGCCGTTTTACGGCCTACATCATCCCCGACATGTCGGGCATGCCACCGCCGGCGGCGCCGGCCT
>JAJZID010000016.1 GCA_021810705.1 Actinomycetes bacterium | reverse complement strand
TTGACGCGGCTCATGACTTCTTGGCTCCCAGCAGTGTCTTGACCCGCGGCGCGTCGTGATCGGAGAGGATCACCGGGCTCGCGAGGTTGCGCTTGTACTTGGGCGACTTCTTCTCGAGGATGTGACTCGAGAACGCGTGGCGGGCCTTGACCTTGCCGGTCGCGGTCAGCTTGAAGCGCTTCTTAGCGCCGGAATGGGTCTTCATCTTGGGCATGATCGGCCGCTCAGTAAAGCAGATCGCGTCAGTCGCCGCTGGCGCCGTCCAAGCCGCAGCGGTTCAGGCGCGCGCTGAAGGCGTGGCCGACGCGGACTCGCTTTCGGCGGCCATCGCGTCTCGCTGCTGGCGGCGCGGCTTCTTCTCGCCCGCCTCGGCGTGCGCGGTCTCGGCGTGCGCCTCCTCGGCCGCCAGGATGGCCTTGGAGGGCGAGAGCATCATCGTCATGTTGCGCCCGTCCTGCACCGGCGTCTGCTCGACGACCGCCAGCTCCCCGAGCTCCTCGGCCAGGCGGTTCAGGAGCGCCACGCCGCGCTCAGGGTGCGTGACCTCGCGACCGCGAAACATGATCGTCACCTTGACCTTGTCCTTGGCTCGCAGGAAGCGCTCGACATGCCCCTTCTTGGTGTCGTAGTCAGCCTGCGCGATCTTCGGCCGCAACTTGATCTCGCGGATCGTGATCTGCTGCTGATGCTTGCGTGCAGCCTTCTGCTTCTGCGCCTGCTCGTACTTGTACTTCGAGTAGTCGAGCACGCGGCAGACGGGCGGGCGGGCCTCCGGGGCCACCTCGACAAGGTCGAGGTCACGCTCTTGTGCGTAACTGAGCGCCTCGCTGGTCTTGACCACGCCGATCTGTTTCCCGTCGTCGCCGATCAGGCGAACCTCGGGAACGCGGATGCGATCGTTGATCCGTGTCTGGTCACGCTCCGGCATGCGCCGGTCGAACCTGCGTGGAACCGGCACTAGCTGTTGTTGCGGCGCTGCGTCAAGCGGGGCCGGGCCGGTCTCGGTGAAGCTTCTCTATCAACGCCTGCGAAGTATAGCCGCGCCGCGGTCAAGTCAAGCTACGGCTTGTGATCAGATCGTGGACCATGGCGAGGAAATCCTCGATCGGGACCGATCCCTTGTCGCCACCGCGGTGCTCGCGCACGCCAACCTCGCCGGCCTGCTGCTCCCGATCGCCGACGATCAGCATGAACGGGACCTTGCGCAGCTCCCCTTCGCGGATCTTGCGGGCGACCGACTCGCTGCGATCGTCGAGCTCGGCCCGTACGCCGGCGGCGACCAGCCGCTCGCGCACACCCTCGCCGTAGGCGTTGTGGCGGTCTGAGATCGGCAGTACCAGCGCCTGCAGCGGAGCCATCCAAAAGGGCAGCTGACCCCCGAAGTGCTCAAGCAGGATCCCGATGAAACGTTCATATGAGCCCATCAGCGCACGGTGGATCATCACCGGCCGGTGCGCTGCGTTGTCGGCGCCGGTGTAGGTGAGGTCAAAACGCTCCGGGAAGTTGTAGTCGAGCTGACAGGTGCCGAGCTGCCAGGAGCGGCCGAGCGAGTCGGTCATGTGGATATCGATCTTCGGGCCATAGAAGGCACCGTCACCCGGGTTGACCGTGTACTCCAGCCCCAGGCTCGCGAGTGCGTTCTCGAGTGCCAGCTCGCTCCTGTCCCATAGCTCGTCGGAGCCGATCCGCTGATCAGGCCGGGTGGAGAGCTCCAGGCGCAGGTCGAGCCCGAATAGACCGTAGGTTTCGAACGCGAACTGCAGCACAGCGGCGACCTCATCCTGGATCTGGTCCTCGGTGCAGAAGATGTGCGCGTCGTCCTGAGCGAAGTGACGCGCGCGCAGCAGGCCGTGCAGCGTGCCGCTGGGCTCGTTGCGATGCAGCAACCCTGGCTCGGAGTAGCGGATCGGCAGGTCGCGATAGGAGTGCGCCTGCATCAGATACAGCTGGCAGTGGCCGGGGCAGTTCATCGGCTTGATCGCCAGCTGCCGGTCCTCTGACTCCGTGACGAACATCTCCTCGCGGTACTTGTCCCAGTGGCCTGAGGTCTTCCACAGCGAGCTGTCGAACAGCTGCGGCGTCTTGACCTCCGTGTAGCCGCGCGTCAAGCCCATCTCGCGGCTGAGACGGACCAGCTCGTTGTATACGGCGGTGCCGGCCGGAAACCAGAACGCCGAGCCCGGCGCCGTCTCTGAGAAGCCAAACATGCCGAGTTCGCGGCCAAGCTTGCGATGGTCGTTGCGGCGCGCCAGCTCCAGGCGCTCGAGGTGCACGTCAAGGTCCTTGGCGGAGAAGAACGCGGTCCCGTACACGCGCGTCAACATCTTGTTGTGCGAGTCACCGCGCCAATAGGCGCCGGCCACCGATTGCAGCTTGAAGGCTCTGATGCGGCCCGTGCTGGGCGCGTGCGGGCCGCGGCAGAGGTCGACGAAATCGCCGTTGCGATAGAGGCTCACGGTCTCAAGCGGCGCGTCGGCGGGGGCATTCTTCACGAGATCCTCGATCAGCTCCACCTTGTAGGACTGGCCTTCAGCCCGGTAGCGGTCGAGCGCGACCGCTACCGGGACGTCCTCGCGCACGAAGCGCTCGTCCGCAGCTATGTGCTCGCGCATCCGCGCTTCGATCGCGGGCAAGTCCTCCTCCCCCACGCTGACACCGGCCGGCAGCTCGAGGTCGTAATAGAAGCCGTTCTGGATCGGCGGCCCGATCGCGATCTGAACCCCCGGGTAGAGCTCGAGCATCGTCTCGGCGAAGACGTGCGCAGCATCGTGGCGGATCAGCGCCAGGGCGTCATCGCCGCTGCGCTCGGTGATGATCTCGATGCGACGCTCCCCGTCCGTGGGCAGCTCGCGCGCGAGGTCGTAGGTGACACCGTCTACCTTCACGGCCAACGCCGCCCGAGCGAGCCCGGGGCCGATCGCAGCGGCTGCGTCAGCGCCGGTGGCGCCATCGGGCAGGCTAAGCCGGTCGTCATTGGGCAGCACGTATTCCATAGCGCTGGATCGTAGGGGCCAGCGAGCGCCTTCGCGTTACCGCCCAAGCCAGACGCAGTATGGCGCCGATCATTGATCCCGCCGATAGCGACTGCTAACTTCGCGCCGGTGCACATCCCTCCACGCCGCGCCCGTTCACGCGTGTCCCTGGCGAGCGGCGCGCTTGCCGGAGTTGCCGCCCTCGCGATTGCGGGGTGCGGGGCCGCTGCTCACAGCGCTGGTTCCTCTGGCGGTTCAGGCAAGCGCACAAAGCCTGCGGTCACGCCGGCAGCGGCAATCGCGCGTGCCGCCGATATCTCTGGTTCGACCAGCGGGTTCGCGCTGCGCTTTTCCACGGTTGAGAGCATTCCAGGCGCGGGCACCGAGCGGGTCTCTGGCTCGGGTGCGTTCTCAACGCCCAATCACGGAGGCACACTGAACCTGGTCGTCCACGCCGCCGGACAGAGCTACTC
Organism: Actinomycetes bacterium; assembly: GCA_021810705.1. GTDB lineage: Bacteria > Actinomycetota > Thermoleophilia > Solirubrobacterales > Solirubrobacteraceae > Palsa-465. The sequence goes on along the minus strand of JAJZID010000016.1, from coordinate 13,153 downwards.
GATGCAGGAGATCGTCCGCGGCAAGACGTTCTACTTCAAGCTGCCGAGCGCGCTGTCGGCGCGCATCCCGGGAAGCAAGCCTTGGTGGAAGTTCGATCTCAGCCAGCTCGCCGGCCATTCGCCACTGTCGAGCTTCTCATCGATCACAAACAGCTCGTTCAGCAACCCCGCCGACACGCTGGACTACCTCAAGGGCGAAGCCAGCAGCGTCCAAGACCTCGGGCCGACCACCGTGGACGGGGTAGCGACCACCGAGTACCGGTTGAAGCTCGACCTTCATAAGGCAGGCGTCGGCGAGCCCACAGCAACCCGCGCGGCGCTGCAGCGCGTGCTGGACAGCGCTGCCGGCAAGTTGGTCAACGCCACGTCCATCCCGGCGACAGTGTGGGTGGATGGCGCCCAGCGGGTGCGCAAGCTGACGGTGTCGGTTGCCATCCGGCCACCGGGTAGCGGTCAAGCCATCACGACGACGACCACGCTCGACATCACCGACTACGGCCCACAGCCGGCGCCGGCGGCTCCACCCGCAGGTCAGACCGTCAACCTGCTGTCGCTGTTGCAGTCTGCCTCGAGCACCGCTTCAGGCGCCGTTACGGGCGCCACGCCGGGCGGCTGAGCGGCCGCTGCCGTCTCGACGGGGCGCCGCGCGCCCCGCTGACATCTTGCGGCGCGCGTGGCTATCTCCCGCTACATTTACCGCTCCCAGGGCGATTAGCTCAGCTGGGAGAGCGCCACCTTGACATGGTGGAGGTCACTGGTTCGAGCCCAGTATCGCCCATCGGCGAAGTGCCTGCATATAGCCGCTTTTTGAGTTTCAGGGGCGGCGTCGAGAGGCCAAAATGGGTCCATGGCTACCACTCATGGCTACCAAACGCTTCGCGAATCGGGCGGCCGGCGGCGCTTGCTGCTGATCGGTCCTCGCCCATGATCGCCGATACGACCGGCTCAGCGAACGCGTCCAGCGCGTCCGGTGCTGCGGGCTGGAGTGGCCGCATGACGCACTCTCCCCAGATCTTCAAGACCCATCGCCTGCGGGCACCGATCGGCGGTTCCGCCAACACCAGTGAAAGACGCGCACAGGCTCGTGAACAACGCACCCGCAACCACCACCGCCAGCGGACTCGTGAGCGCCGCACTGAAGCTCGAGACGATCCGCCTCAAACGCGCTGCTGCTCGGCACGATCGCGCTGACGCTGCCGTTCGCGCTCGGGATCACGACCCAGGACGTGCGCGCCCGCCTGCGCCGATCGGCGACGGTCCGCCCCGAAGAGCGCCGTCGCGGACTTGAGAATCGTCGCCACAGCTTAAGCGTGGCGTCTGCCAGCCTGACCGCGAAAGCAAATCTCAGGTGGCGCCGGCGACCTTGGTGCCCAGGGGACTACGCGGCTACGGTCCCGGCCGCGTGGTGCGGCGCCGGCAAGCCGAGACCACGCTCTGAGAGATCCTCGGCGTAGGCGGCCAGAGCCTCCTCGATGCCAGCCGCGACCTCCTCGCGCGTCGCGCCAAGCGCAACGACCACAGGACCGTCCGGGAGGTAAGCCCCCCACTCACCGTCCTCGGCCTGCTCGTAGGTGACCACGTACTCGCTCAACGCAAACGCTCGGGGCCGGTTGCCTTCCCGATGCTACCGAGCGTCCCAACCGGCACCGTCGCGCTGCCCTTGCCCGCAACGACGATCCGCTCGGTCCGCTGCGGATGCGCCCACACCTCGCGTGAGCCACGCCGGCGGACAACCTCCCAGCCGGCCTCTTGCAGCGCAGCACGAACCTCTCGGTACTTCTTCGGCATCGAACATAACCGTGCGCGCGGCTCCGGACACGGACCGCGCCGAACCCGCCGAACCGAAGGCACGGAACGTCGCCAAAGCGCTCGTCTGGGGCCGAGGGCGTCGCGGGTCGAAGCGATAGCGCGGCACTGGTGGTCCAGCGCCGCCTGCGTGTCGGAGGTTGGGGTTGCTCGCTCCGCGATTACGCTCGGTGCTGCATAGGTAACGGACGCCTGAGGTGTCCCGCGCTCGTTCCCTCAGATCCGCGCATTGCGGGTAGGGGGGTGCCGCGCTCGGGATGCTCGCGCGTAGAGCAGAGCAGGACTGATCGGCACTATCGCCGAAGCGGCGCAGGTCCATGAGTGCGCCTCGCGTAGTGGTCTTTGACCTGGTGGGTCACGCTGCAGGATTCGCCCCGAACCAGGTCGTCAGTGCTTCCGGGAGTCCGACTCGGGTTCGGTCTCCAATCCAGGCAACGTATCCGTCGGGCCGGATCAGCACGGCGGTGGGAGGCTTGACCACGCCGAGTACCGGGAGCTCCCACTCCCCGTCGTAGCTGGCGTCGATCTGCTTGACCCGGTCAGCCCGCGGCGTGATGTCGATGTCGCCGGGCTGGCCGAGGTTGAGCAGCACCGGGCGGGCTTTGTGCAGCAGCTCGAAGACGCGCGTCGGCCCTTCGGTGGTGAGGAGGTCGAGGTCGGGCATTCGGCGTCCGAGCAGCGGATGCCCGTCCCCCAGGTCGTAGTGGATGTCGAGTCCGGAGACGATCCCGGCAAGCCGCTTACGGGGCTCGTCCAGGACTGCCAGCTCCGACACGAGGTCGACCAGCGCCTGCGTGCGCTCGTCCTGGCGCTGCAGCGCCGTCAGAGCCATCGTGTGCTTCAGCCACCGGGCCGCGACCGGGTGACGCTCTTGGTGGTAGGTGTCCAGAAGGCTTTCCGGGGAGGTCCCGGTGACCACTTGTGCGAGCTTCCAACCCAGATTCACGGCGTCCTGGACACCGAGGCCGAGTCCTTGCCCACCGACCGGGTGATGCACGTGCGCCGCGTCGCCGGCGAGGAGGACTCGCCCTGAGCGGTAGGCCGCTGCCTGCCGGGTCATGTCGGTGAACCTGGAGATGTGCGCGGGACTATGCATCCCGAAGTCAGTGCCGTACAACCTGATCAGCGCGTCGCGGAGCTCGCCCGGGGTGGGATCGGTCGTGACTCCGACGTGCGGTTCGGTCACCATCACTCGTACCGGCCCGGAATTGCTGTACACCACGTCGCCGTTACGGATCTCGTACTCGAGCCGGCTCAGCCCGTGGACACCTGCCGCATCTCGCCGCATCCCCAATTCCGGCTCCTCGGTCATCTCGACCTCAGCGATCAGGTGGCTGACCGTCGGATCCCATCCAGGGAACTCGATCCCGGCAGCTCTGCGGATGATGCTGCGTCCTCCGTCACACCCGACGAGATACTGAGCGCGCAGGGTCGCGCCGTCGGACAGCTCCACGTCGACCCCGCTGTGGCCCTGGACGAAGCCCGTCACCTCACATCCGTAGAGGACGCGGACCGGAAGCTCGGTGATCCAGGTGGCCAGGATCTGCTCGATCTTGCTCTGCCAGATGCCGAGCGTGTATGGGTGACGCGTCGGGAAATCGCTCATGTCCAACGCCGTTCTGCCGAACGCCGCGACCTGAACCACTTGGCCCTCGGTCAGGAAGCGATCCGCGACCCCGCGCTGATCAAGCACCTCGATCGTGCGCGCATGAAACCCGCCGGCTCGTGAGCCGACCAGCGCATGATCGCGACGCCGCTCAACCACCGCCACATCTACCTCCGCCAGCGCCAGCTCGGCCGCCAGCATCATCCCGGTGGGTCCCCCTCCAGCAATCACCACAGCATGCTCACTCGCAGGCATTTTCACTCCTCTGTCTCGTCGGCTTGGACCCTGCGGGGGCGATTATGCGGCACAGATCAGAGCCTCATGAGGGCCTCGGGTGCGGTATAAATTGGAAGTGGAGAGGACGGGCGGGAGGTCGCGTCTGTTGGCATCACGGGAGCAGCTCCCGCATCCGATGCCCGCGACAGCAGGAACGGGCTCTCTCAGCGCTCATCACGATGTCCTGCTGCTTGCCCGGCTCGACACGGACGACCCGGCTGGCGGCGCCGACCCTCCGACTTCCCCTGCTGGCCGCGCATTGCACGTCTCGTGCCCGCGTAGTTCAGATGCTCGTGCCGAGCCGAATGCAGGTTCCGGCTCGGCGATCGCCTCCGTGGCATTCCAGTCGCGCGACGGGCACGGAGCCTGCCTCGGAGGGGCAAAGCGATTCCCGCGGCCGTCGGGAGCTCGTCGCTGCTTTTCGCCGCTGGCTCGACGATGGAGGCTGGTGGGCGCTTTGTTGCGGGCGTGAGGGCGTCGACCGATGCAGCCAGCTTGCCAGAGGATCGTCTGAGCGGTTACCGGCTGGTTCCTGTTTGCCGGCGTAGGAGACTTTGGGCTCGCTTTGGGCTCGCTGCGGCCGCCGAGGAGGTGAGAGCCAACCCGCGTGGGACGGTCGCCAGGTTTTCTCATTGCTGGCTGTAGGTGTGGACGACGGCACCGGTGTTGAACTGCTGGGCGTCGGTCAGCTTCAGGCGCAGTGGCTCGTTGAACAACGGTTTCCCGTCGGTTAGGACAACGGGATGGATGGTCAACCGGTACTCGTCGATGAGACGTGCCTCGATGACGGCTTGGGCAAACTGGGGTCCGCCAGCGATACCGATATTCTGGCCGGGCTGTTGCTTGAGGCGTGCGATCTCCTCGACCAGATTCGAGGTAGCCAGGCGTGAGCGCTCCCAGTCGACGGACAGGAGCTCGGTCGAGAAGACGACCTTCTCCGCGGCGTTCATCAGCTTGGCGATCTGATCGTCTGCGTTTGGCCAGTGTGAGGCCATCCCCTCGTAGGTGATCCGTCCCATCAGGAACGTGTCGATCTCGCTGAGGGCCTTTACGAGCGAGGTGTTGAGCTCCTCGTCGATGCCCGGAAACATCCAGTCAAGCTCGCCACTGGGACCCGCGGCGTAGCCGTCGAGGGTGATGTTCATCCCGAGGACTACCTTCCTCATCTTGCCTTTCTCTTCGGTTGTGGGTTCAGTACGGTCGGACGTCGGCGCGGCTCAGACCGACCTGGGCGACTGGATGCTCCGCGCTGCCGACGCTCGTGATGCGCGCCCCTATTGCAAGGCCATCGCGACCTGCTCGAGGAGGTCAAGCGACTCGCTCGTGCCGGCTTCCATCCCGGAGTTGAGGTGAGCGTCGCGGTTCTCCCGGCTGGTGTGCCGCACCAGGATCGCGAGCGTCGTGCGCCCGCCCACCTCACTGAGCGTCGTGGTGGAGAGGGCCGGCGCGTCGGGCTCGGCCTCATAGACCTGGGTTGAGACGATCCGCTCGTTCGCAACGATCTCGCGGTACTCGCCATGGAAGGCGACCACGAATGAACCGTGCGCGAGCATCACGTAGCGCCACCGGCCTCCCACGCGCAGATCGATCTCGCACTCGGTGACCTCGCCGCGCTGTCCGGCCCACCACCGCCTGACCAGCTCAGGCGTCGTGTAGGCCGTGTAGACCAAGTGCGCAGGCGCATCAAACTCGCGCTCGATCAAGATCTCCTCATCGCTCGGGATCGTCACCTTCACCGTCCCCTTGCTCGTTGCTGGCGCCATCACCATCCTCCTTCTGTTTGAGGTCTTCCAACACGACATCCAGCGCCTCGAACCGATCGCTCCAGGCGCGTTCGTAGCGCATGACCCAGTCATGAATCGGTTTCAGCGCCGGCCCGTTCACTCGATAGAACCGCTCTCGCCCCTCGGCACGGACCTCGACCAGAGCGACCTCGCGGAGCACCCGCAGGTGCTTTGAGACCTGCGGCTGACCGAGCTCGAGCAGCTCGACGAGCTCGCCGACCGCCAGCTCACCGCCGACGAGAAGATCGAGAATCGCTCGCCGGCGAGGTTCGGCGATCGCATTGAACGCGTCGGTTGTAGTCGCCGCCCGTGCCATCGCCAACAGTATATGCCGATATGGGCATACGTTAACTGAACCGGCTCCGAGTCGACGAAAGCAGCGACGAGCCCCCGTCGGGCCGGGCGATCACTTCGCCCCCCCGAGGCAGGTTCCGTCGCGCGATCGAAATGCCACGGTTGCGATGACGCCTCCCGCACCTGGTCGGTCGGGCAAGGGACCTCTCGAGGAGCGCGCACCCGGACCTGCTGACCGCGCGTTGCGGGCTGTCGGCCGTGGCTTCCCGGTGCCCGTGGCAGTCGCAGAGCAGGTCCGGGCGGTCGCCGACCGCGCCGCCAGTTCACGCCTTCAGCGGCCACGTTGGGCGCGGGGACGCTTCCGTATGCGAAGAGCAGCGGTGCGGTGGATACCTGCCGCGGCGACGATGACACAGGAGCTAGTGCAGCCGCCTACTCGGGGAGCCAAGAGGGCTCGAATGCCGCCGGTCTGCGCCGGGGCAGCCCGGCATAGGCCTCAGCAGGGATGCTGGTCTCTCGATCGACGCCCGCGCCGTGTCTGAGCGCGACGGGATCGACCGGGTAGGCCCCCCAATCGTCTCCGGTTGATCGGTCTCGAGCACCCATGGCGAGCACAACGCAGCGACGGTTGCCCGCACCAACGATGACGTGGCTGGCGCCGGGTGGGCAATGGACAAAGTCCCACGCCTTGATTGGATGTTCCTCACCCTCGATGATCAGCAGCGCCTCGCCTGCGAGGACGAGAAAGTCCTCTTGGTCAGCCTCCCAGTGGTACTGAGCCATCGCCTCGCCCGGGTTCAACGAGCTGAGGTTGATCCCGATCTGCTCGAACGGGACCTCGCCCTCAAACTCGCACACCGCACTGCGACCAAGGGCGTGACTCCAACGGGCCTCCCGCGCGTTGAGCACGAACCAGCCCTCGCCGGTGCGCACGGTCCCTGTTGAGCTCGCCAGCAGCTCCGCTCTCTTGATCAATGATTGAAGCTTAGCGCCGGCAGTCGTCGTTGGCAGCCGGCGAGGCGGCTGCCACGACGAACCGGCACTCTCACGTCGGCGCTCGCGAGCCCACGATGGCTTCTGCTCTCAAATAAACCTTGGCCACGAAAGCGGCGCCGGATCGAGACCCGCGGGCGCACGGAAGCGGGTCTCGCCACGCGTCGGGTCCGCGCACCTGCTTTTCGCCAAAACCAAGATCGACTCGACGCGCGCTTGGTCGCAAACGCGGTAGCGAACGCTGACTGGCCTGCGGAGTGGAAGCGCTAGTGGCGTGCCAGACAGGAGCCCGCCCTCCCGTGATACGTAACAGCATCGTGATGATATGATGCGGTGATGTCAAAGGTGCGTACCACACTCACGATCGATGAAGACGTGCTTAGGTGGGTCAAGATTCGTGCGGCGCGCACAGGCGTCTCTGACAGTGCGGTGATCGAGGAGTCGCTCCGGCGCGATCTGAAGCTCGACGTCCTCGACGAGCTGTGGGCAAACGCGACGATGTCGCAGGCCCAGGCATCCGAACTGGCTCTTGAGGCCCAACACGCGACCAGGCCGCGCCGACGGACACCTGGTGCGCGCGGTCGTTGACGTAAATGTCTTGATCTCCGGAGTGCTGTCTGCCAAGGGGCAGCCGGCCGAGATCCTCCGCGCCTGCCGCGATGGTCAGTTTGAGCTGGTGATCTCCGAGGCGCTGCTCGAGGAGCTGCAGCGAACACTCGCGTACCCGAAGCTGCGCAAGCACATTTCTCGCGAGCAGGCTGCTGCGTACATCAGCTGGGTGCGCGACCACGGGACATTCGCCGAGGACCCCACCAGCCAACCCTCGGTGAGCTCCCGCGATCCCGATGATGACTATCTGCTTGCCCTCGCGATCGACCGTCGGGCCTACCTGGTCACCGGCGACCGAGACCTGCTGGTCCTCGCCGAAGATCTCCCAATTCTCACACCAAAGCAGTTCCTGGCCGAGCTCGAGCAACAGCGCTGAGACCGTGGCGTCGCCTGCCACTCGGGGCGAGGAGCAGCCGGCAACGTGACGCCAACACCATCTTCTCGTCGCCAAGGCGATCGTCGGGTCAGTGGCTTGTCGCAAGGTGAAAGCGATCATCTCCAGCCCCAGCCTCCGGAGGTAGAGTTCTGTCATGAGCTCGTGCCGTATGACCGCTCTGACCGCCGCCGCGGCCGCCGTTGTGGCAGCGCTCGGCGTCTGTGCGATCGCGGCGTCGGTGATGACTCCGCTTGCGTCCTCCGGCGTCATTGCTTGGGTTGTCGCGGGCGCGGGACTCGGTGCTCTGCTCGTCGGACTTGCGAGCCTCTGGCTGTGGCAGGCGCGGCGGGACCGTTTCCTCAGGTGACGATGCTCGGTCGCCATTGAGGTCGCCGCCAGATCTGCGACGCGAACCATGAAGGCGGTGGTGGCCACGCATAGCGGCCGGCGCGACTGGGGCTGTTTGTGAGGATGGCGGCGGACTGCACGCGGCCGCTCTGACGCATTGCCAGGGATTAGCGGGCTACCACTGGACGTCGGATCTCCTGTCTAGATCGGAACTGTCTTGTGGAAGGTAGCCACAATGCTGCCGCACGGTGCCGGCAAAAACTCAGACGCTGGCGGCACCTGTTGCCCGCCGCTTCCGCTTTGCGCGAGCTTCTTCAAAGTCGTCCCAAGCGCCCCGGTTCGCGAGGACGGTACGCATCCGGTTGTCTTGCTGCCGCTCCGGCCATCGTGGCCCTGGCGAGTATCCGGGTTCACTCTCTCAGTTCTCGCGCGGTCGTGACCGCCGCGCTCCAATGGTGATCTGGCTGCGCTCGATCAGGTTGACGCTACTGTGGTTACCGTCGTCTTGAGCGCGACGTCCAAGATCAGAGTGGTGAGTGGTCCAGCTCAACCACAGGGCCGGGACACACCCTGCCGCTGTCGTCGGAGGTACAAGCCGAGATCAACGAGCGGCTCGACTCGGACGCGACCTCTTGGTCCGCGGACTTGCTGCACCACACCTCGTTGCGGCTGTCGGAGTCCGAGGTTGATCTCGGCGATCGGGATGCCTCCCCCGCGCTGACCGCCAGCACTCTTGCAGTCACCGCCTACGCAACCTGCTCGCGGAAATCCCCAAGGCCGTGCATTGCCGTGGCTGAGCTTGACCGTCCGATAGGCGCTGGATGCAATGGCGTGCGCCCTCTCCTCAGGTGCGAAATGGTGCGTCAAGGCTCGCGCTGCAACCCACAAATGTGAACGAGCTGCGAGAATGCGGTCTCTTGGACTGGTCGATCGTTCATTCCCTAAATGGATTCCTTTTTCACCACGACGCGATCGAGGATCCGTTGCTGTGGTGGGCGGAGAACGCGGAGCTTCTGTTCCTGGTCTTCGTGCTCGGGTTGGTCGCGTTCGCCCGCCATCAAAGGTTTGCGCCTGTGCGGCGGGCTGCCGTCGCTGCCGGGCTGAGCGCTGGACTGGGGCTGCTGGTGGGCAAGATCATCACCGAGTTCTACGATCGCGCGCGTCCGTTCGTCGCTCATCCCGGCGTAGTGCACTTGTTCGCCAGCCACGGTCGTGACGCGAGCTTTCCGAGCGACCACGCAACCGCGTCGATGGCGATTGCCGTCGCGTTGCTGCTACGCCGGCGCTTCCGGTTGGGAGCGCTTGCGCTCGTGTCAGCGGTGATCCTGGACTTCGCGCGGGTCGCGGTCGGGTTCCACTACCCAACCGACGTTCTCGGCGGCGCCGCGATCGGCGCGCTTGCCGCACTCGCTCTATGGGCATCTCAGCCACGCCAGCTGATCAACGCAATCTCCAACTTCGCGGGCGGGTGGTGGGACCGAGTCCTGGACGCTGCGCTCAAGCGCATTCTCCGCGTCGGCGTAGCCGAGTCCCGCTAGCAACCTTGATGTCTCCGCGCACGGTTGCACCGTGCGCGAGATGCTCCTCCGCGGTAAAGCGGCAGCAACTCTGACTTACGAGGATCGTTCGGGACAGCGCTTGGAAGGCCGAGCTACACGAAGGCTGACATTTAGCCAGAGAGGGCGCCGAGCAAGGCGCTCCAGCATTGCCTGCCGCGCTCGGTAGCTTGTGGTCTCGGACGAGGTACAGACGCGTCGTGATCAAACTGAGCGACGCTGCGCTCTCTGGGTTGGAGCCGCTCGGCCTTGGGGCTTGGCGCTTGAGCATGTCGCTGACGAGGTGTTCGCCGACGCCGGCGTCCAGTTAGCTGTGGTGGTCGGCTGCGGGAATGTTTTCGGTGCCTCGTTTGCTGATAGACGCTCCTTGACGAAGCGTCGATAGCTGCTGACCGAGACGGCTCGGATCCGCTTCGTCGTGCATCACGACCCGATGCGGGAACCATCTGTACGGACCGGGCAGGCTTGATCGCTATTGACCTGATCAGAAGCGTCCAGGCAGCGGGACGCTGACGAAGGAGTTCGGCAGCAAGGGGTCTCACCAGCACCCGCACCGCTCACGGCACGAGCATCTTTGTCTCGGCGCCCACGAACCTGTGCGCGGGAAGCAGACACCTCGCTGACTATCGCTTCCAGATTCCTGAGCAGCCGATGGCCGATATTGCTTTGGCGACCAAGCGCGAGTCGAGGCGAACCTGGTTCTGGCGAGGAGCACGTCTCACGCTGCGGCCAACGAGGCACCTTAGTGTGTTCCGGGCGGCTTGGACGTCTGTGGCGGTCCGATGCCCCCGTATCGGAGCGCGGATCAGTGTTCGGGGCCTGTCAGGCCAGCCTGCAGTTCGCGGATGATCCTGCCAAGCAGACCGGATGCGAGGAGGCCTGGGCCCAGCGGACCGGACCGATTCTCGCCGACTGGCGGAAGCTGGCATAGAGCAGTCCTGACCTCGACTGACATGCTGCTGAGCTGCCAGCGGATCTCCTCGCGAACAGCCTCTGGACGGTCGGGAGCGGCTTGAGCCACGGCCTTGACGGCATATGCCGCGGCGCTCAACGCATGTGCACCCATGTGAGGGACTGCCGCCGCCTGCCCGGCCGATCGTGCTGCAGCAGCCGCTGCAGGGGTGCTCATCCCACGCGCGGCGCCTCCGCCGACGAACCGGCGGCGGATCTCTTCTGCGACGTCAAGCTCGCCACGGCCGAAGGCGCGTGTTCGCGCGATGGCATCGCGTGGCCGGGTATCGCCTGGAGCTTCCGCCTCGAACAGTCCGAGCACTCGCTCCGCGCAGTGAGCCGCCCACCCAGCAACGATTCGTCGTTCGGCTTCGCTCAGCGTCTGCGGTGAACCCACATCCAGATTCTTGCAAGGGTGTCTGGCCTCGGCGGGGCCAGCAGCTTCCGGTCCGCGAGGGGCATTGCAACATCAATCCATCCGCCAAGTGCTGCTGGCGCGGACAGGTGCAGCGATGCACTGCCGGCTCGTGGCGGGTACGGCGGGGCGGCGCGATCTTGCGAGGCACCGGGACTCCGCCGGGCTGTGATACTTGAGCGATGCGTCCCGTAGCTCTCACGCAGATCAATCTGATCGCCCGCGACATGACAGCCGCCGTGGCGTTCTACAGGCGCCTCGGCTGGACGATCGAAACCCCAACACCCGAGCATTCGCGCGCTGTGCTTCCCAGCGGCCTTCGGGTTGAGTTCGATACGCCGGAGTTCGCAATCCAGTGGGACACCGGATACGCCGGCGGCACCGGTGGCACCACGCTCCTGGGTGTGGAAACGGCCACCAGAGCCGAGGTCGACGAGCTCTACGCAGACCTCGTTGCCAACGGAGGCCGCGAGCGTCAACCTCCCTATGACGCCTTCTGGGGGTCGCGTTTCGCGATCGTTGAGGATCCGGACGGCAACCCGGTAGGTCTGCTCAGCCCTGTCGAGGATGACCGCCGCTTCTGGCCTCCCGGTCATCCAGCGCGGGCGCCATCAGGCTGAGCTTGTCTCAAACCGCGACCGTGCGCTGGACTACGGCGTCCACCCGCTTTCACTCCACGACGAGCCACTTGAGCGTAGTCCCAGATTCCCTGCCTTGCGCGGCAAGCAGGCGACTCGCTGACTATCGCTTCCGTGCTCGCGTACGCGTGACGGACACGATCGCTTTGGCGACAAGTGACGCCCTGAGTCGAAACGGTTCCGGCGGCTTCTACGGCAGAAGCGTGAGGTACTGCTTGCGTGCCTTCATGGCGTGAATCAGCATCTCATTGCCACTGTCGAAGACGAGTACGACGAGTTCAAGCAGCCGTCCGTGCGGGTCGAAGCCGAGTCGGAACTCTGGCATCGGGCTGTCGTCGTTCTGTGGGGCTGCGAAGACCCAGTTCTCGGCGGCGTAGATCGCGTCGTCGGCTTCGATCCCGTGGCTCAGAGCCGATTTGTGGATGAGCACTACGCCGCGTGGGTCCAGGCGCGGACGGCGTCGCGGATCGCTTCGGAGCGGCTCACCCCGTCGTGCTGAGCGCGCTTGGTTAGCGCTTCAAGCAGTTCAGCGTCCATTCGCACCGGGATGACGGGACTCTCACCGGCCTTGCCGAGGCGTGGACGTCCGCGGCGGCTCAGACCCTCGACATCGAGGCCTTGCCGCGCCTGTTCCTGCCAAGCCCCGATCTGGTCGTCAGTGACGGACTTGCCGTTGATCGTCTCGTCCACAACGAATATTGTAATACAGCCGTGCGCCGTCGGTGCGACGACTGCTTTCAGGCCACCAGCGGTGATGACGGGACGAGCGCTTCGGCGACATACGGCGCCTCCGACGACGGCGCCGGCCGGCGTCTCGGCCGCTCGGTGTTCTTGGCGCGTCTATTGAAGTTTTTGCCGAGCGACCCGCATGCGTCTTCCCACAGGTATCGACGTTCGGCTGCCCGGGGGCGCACTTGTGGGAGAGCAGCAGTCGCGGGGCCGCGCCACAGCGTTTGCCGTTTGAAGCTCAGTCCGGAGATGACCCAGCGAGCCATCCGGGAGTGTCGAGGCGAGACGGGGCTTTGATCCCGAGGTCGGCGAGTGCTTCTTCGAGGCGTTCGAGCTCTTTGATGCCGATGCGTTGTGCCCAGCGGTCTCGGAGTTCGTCGAAGACTTGCTCGCCGGTGGCGAGCAGGGCGTGGCCGTCGGTGGTGACGGTGAACCTGCGGCGGCGTGGGTCTCGCTGGTCGGCCTCGCCGGTGATGTAGCCCCGCTCTTCCAGAAAGCCGATTGTTTTGGCGGCGGCTTGTTTCGAGACGCCGAGATGGCGGGCGAGATCTGAGGCGGTGTCGGCGCCGGCGTCGATTGAGCGAATCGCGAAGTCGTGGACCGGCCGGATCTTCTCGTGCCCACGTTCGGCGAGTTCAACACTGGCGGCATCCGCCAGGGAACGGAATCCCCCGAGCAACAGCAGCGCGAGATCGGCCCCGGAGCGAGACATTCCGTGAGGATAGACAACGAGGTTGCGGCAGCGACAACTAGGTTGCTATAGCGACAACCT